>NZ_JAWJZB010000002.1:0-269558 GCF_032970865.1 Veillonella absiana
TGTAAAATGTACTTGGGTCATGTAACGTCCTCCTGGGTATGTTTTTGTGGTTAAAAACATTGTACCGTAAAAAGGGCTGTTACATGGCCTTTTAACTTTTACACAATTATATGGACTTTATCCCATTAATACTGTGCTAAATTTTACCTTCTATTATACATAGACATATTAGCAACTCTGTACATTATTATCTTAGCATTTATAGCTCCCATGAATAGTAGACTTTCGCAAAGTTCTCTACAAAATTTTCTACATGATGAGTATCAACGTATTCCTTTTCTATGATAGTTGTTTCGTGAATAGTATGAGTATCTATAGCTGTAAAGTGCTTGAATATCGCAAAGCTGAAACTAAGCCCTAAAAGTACCCACAAGGCAATCACAACCTTTTTATGAGGATTGACTAACTTCACACGTTCCTCAAAGCCGAAATGTTTTTCGCCAGCTTCAGCAGGAAGCACCACCACAATATCATCTGCTCTTTGAACATCAGAATAGAGATTATAGCTTCTTGATAAGACAGTTAGCCGTCCGTTGATTCTTCGCTGAACGACTTTATCCTCGCCAGCAAATTCTAAATTGCCGAATGTTTTTTCCATGTTGGGAATCACAAATTTAAGTTCCATATTTTTACCTATCCTTTCTTTTTTATTGGCTGAATGAATGTTTGATGGTCTTAAAGAGTGGGGAACGACCTTTTGATTCTTGATTTTTTGTTTTCATAAGTTCACTTCCTTTCAAAATCGGGTAAAAAAATAGACACCTCATTTTTTGAAGTGTCTACCTATTAAATATTCAAATTTTATTGGAAGTATCTTTATATCTTCACTTTTCAAGGATAAATCGTCGTATCAAAGCTCATTCATAAGTAGTAAATTAGTAGTAAATTGAGTGGTTTTGACCTTGATAAAGTGTGATAAGTCCAGTTTTTATGCGGATAACTAGATTTTTATGCTATTTTTGAATTCAAAAAAGGCTAACTTTCATTGTGAAAGCTAGCCTTTTCAATAAATTATTTTGAACTCATTTCAGAGTCGCGGGTATCATGTAATGATTTTTCATATTCCTCCGCTAATTTTTCCTCTACATTTGTTGGGTTAATAGGTTTTGTGAACCCTTGACCAATAACCTCTGCCGCATCAGTGATGAGCATAAATGCAGATGGGTCTACTTTATCAACGGCTTCTTTCAAACGATTAACCTGCATCAAACTAATAGCAATCATCACTGTGTCTCGAGGTGCACGGGTATAAGCCCCTACACTATTCAAAATAGTGGCACCACGCCCCAAATCATTGAGTATCATTTCACAAATAGCATTTGTTTTAGTCGTAATAATAAAAGCTACCTTACGTTGATTAAAACCAGTTACAATTTTATTCGTAACCAATGTATACACATATAAACTGATTAAAGTAACCGCCACTGATTCAAGACCCACTACAAAAATGGAGGCTACTAGTACTAAGGCACTAACACCAAAAAGAGCACTGCCAATTTGGATACCATAATATTTACGAATAATGAGTCCGATAGGATCGAGCCCCCCTGTATTACCGCCTACCCGATATACAATACCAAGGCCTACCCCAGTGACAAGACCAGCTATCATAGAACTGATAATCGGGTCTTTTAGCAAATGCATATATTGTAAGAAGTCAAAATAGTTAATGAACCATGATGATATCAATGTGCCATAAATAGTTGGCCACATTTGAGCTTTCCCCAAGAACCGCCACGTAGCCCACATGATGGGAATATTTAAGATTAAATTCATGGCACCTACCGATACATCAGTCAGGTAGTATAAGAAAAGGGAAATACCGCTCACACCGGTGCTTACCAATTTATGAGGCAATATAAAAGCATTTAATCCCGCCCCAAATATCGCCGAACCAATAGCCACCATCATATACTGATAAGCTATCCCCTTCATATTCCTAGTCATAATTCCTCCTGAAATTGAAATTTCACTATAAATAGACTATAATTAATTGACAAAAACGAAACACTCAGAATATAGTTTTTATAAAATTACGCATACTATAGACTATATTTTTGAAACACACAATCTCTTGTTTGCCCTTTCATGGTAGACAATTTATAACACTTTGTCAATAACGAGGAAACAAAACTTTGGAACAATTAGGTTGTAGTAAAATCAATATCGGTTTATCTATTTTAAACAAACGCAACGATGGTTATCACAATATCGACACCATCTTTCAATCCATCAGACTCAGCGATTCTATCTATTTCGCCCGTCATCACTCCGTTGTATTCTCTGGCATCGCCCCAGAATTACCGCAATATATTCAAGATATGATTCCCTATGATGAAAGAAACCTCGCACTCCAAGCAGTGCGCGAATTACAATCCTACACCAGTTGCAAGGCCGGAGCAGCTATTCATCTATTAAAACGTGTGCCCGCAGCCGCCGGTCTTGGTGGTGGCAGTGCTGATGCCGCTGCTATGTTAAAAGGTCTCAATAAATTCTGGGATCTGCGACTCACAGAGGACGAATTATTAACTATCGGCGGTAAACTTGGGTCCGACGTTCCTTTCCTTTTAAAAGGTGGTACAGCTCGTGGCACTGGTCGCGGCGAAATTATGGAGTTCCACGAATCACCAGCGCCACATTGGTTGCTCATCGTAAAACCTGAGATTTCCGTCTCTACAGGTATTGCGTATAATAAATTTAACGGCATTAGCCAATTTACCTCTACTACAATCGATCATGTATTATCTGCATTAAAGGCCAGCGATTTACAGCGAGCTTTCACTGTAAGCGGTAATACATTCGAAGAATTATTATTCCCAGAGTATGAAGAATTGCAGCAATGCAAGGACTTCTTTACAACCCGCGGATACAATACCATTATGACCGGCAGCGGTCCAACGATGGTCGTATTATTAGATAAAGCCACTGATGCGTTGGCCTTACAAGAAGAAATCAAAGCCAATGGGCACAACTGGCTCTCTCTCATTACCAAGACTTGTTCACAGGAGGACGTATAATGTCAAAACGCTTGCAGCCTATCCGATTAGACGCATACAAACCACTTCGAGAAGTGGTAAGTGAAACATTACGCCAAGCAATCCAAGATGGTGTATTAAAGCCAGGCGAACGCTTAATGGAAATCCCCCTCGCCGAAGAACTAGGCGTCAGCCGCACACCAATTCGGGAAGCCATCCGTAAATTGGAACTAGAAGGTTTCGTTATTATGATTCCTCGCCGTGGCACCTATGTGGCGAACATTACGCTCAAAGACATTACACAAGTATTTGAAATTCGATCCGCCCTCGAAGAATTAGCCGCTGGTTTAGCTGCCGAACGCATCACGGAGGATGAAATCGAAACATTAGAACGTATGCTCGTTGAGATTGGCGACCTCATGGAAGCGAAAGACATGGAAAAAGTTGTAGCTGCTGACGTTGAGTTCCATGAAATTCTCTATAAGGCCTCTCGTAATGATCGCCTTGCAGAAATTGTTCATAATCTTCGTGAACAAACCTCTCGTTTTAGAAGTTTTTCCATGAACCAACCAGGTCGTTTGACCAAAACTTGGGAAGAACATCGTCAACTCGTAGAGGCCATTGGTTCACACAATGCAAGTCAAGCACAAAAAATTGCACGTCTTCACATGGAACATTCAGAACAAACATTATTAAAAGGTTTAGAGGATGCCCAATCCCTCTCCACCGATGGAGCGTTTGTAGCGCCATAATCACTAATGAAGTATTTGTAATACGATTATATTATATGTATTTTTATAGTTAGGAGCTATCATGGAAGAACTATTAAACTCTTGGGTCTCCACACTTAATGGTTATTTGTGGAATTATTTAATTATCTTTATTTTAATTGGTGCGGGTCTATTCTTTACAATGACCACTCGCTGTGTACAGCTCCGCATGATTCCTGAAATGATTAAACTCGTAGCAGGTGGTGTAGGCAACAAAACAGACAACAAGCAAGTATCCTCATTCCAAGCATTCTGTGTTAGTACTGCCTCTCGTGTAGGTGTTGGTAACATTGCAGGCGTGGCTATTGCCGTAGTTCTCGGTGGCCCTGGTGCGGTGTTCTGGATGTGGATGATTGCTATCATCGGCTCTGCTACAGGCTTTATTGAAAGTACACTAGCACAAATTTACAAAGAACCATTAAAAGAAGGAGGCTTCTACGGTGGCCCTGCATACTATATTCGTTATGGGTTAAACAGTCCCTTCCTATCCATCCTATTTGCCATTCTAATCAGCGTAACCTTTGGTTTGATTTATAATTCTGTACAAGCAAATACATTATCTGCAGCGTTAGCTACCTTTGACATTCCAGCTATGGAAACATCTATCGTCGTCGCTGCTCTTGCGGGACTAGTAGTATTTGGTGGGATTCACCGCGTAGCTAAATTAAGTGAAGTCCTTGTACCAATCATGGCAGGCCTTTATATTCTAACAGCTTTATATGTTATTATTACAAACATTACTCAATTTCCTCATGTCATTTATACCATTATCACATCCGCCTTCGATCCACTCGCTGCAGGTGGTGGTTTCATGGGTGCCACAATGATGAATGGTATTAAACGTGGCCTATTCTCTAATGAAGCTGGTGAAGGTTCCGTACCAAATGCAGCGGCTACAGCAACCGTAGCACACCCAGTAGAGCAAGGTCTAGTTCAAGCTTTTGGCGTATTCCTTGATACATTAATCATCTGTACAGCGTCTGCTTTCATTGTGTTAATCGTTGGTGATTATAGCACAACCGGCTTAACTGGTGTGGCCCTTGTACAATACAACTTAGCTCAAGAACTCGGCTCCTGGGCGCCCTATGCAGTAGCGGTATTCATCATCATGTTCTCCTTCAGTTCCATCGTTGGTAACTACTACTATGGGGAAATCAATATCAGCCATTTGACAGATAAAAAAATCTATCTTCAACTGTTCCGCGTTGGTGTTATCGCTATGACATTCCTCGGTGGTATTGCCTCCCTTGATCTTGTTTGGAACCTAGCAGATTTATTCATGGGCTTCCTCGTATTGACAAATGTAAGTGCCATTGTTCGTATGGGCCGCCAAGCTGGTTTGGCATTGGACGACTATATCGCACAAAAACGAGCTGGCATCGAAACACCTGTATTCCACCGGTCCCTATTGCCTAAACAAGAGGGCATCATCTGGTGGGGTGACGGTCAGACTACAGACAGCAGTGCTGGTAAATTTGATAAATAATTCCATATCCTATTCACCAATTTGGTAATACTGTTTTGATAAAATCATTTTGGTGAAAGTAACAGCCGTTGAGCATGACCCTTAACGGTTGTTTTTATTTTCTTACACCTTTTACTTCACCTTGATCTTCTAGTTTTTATGACAAGGTATATTCTATTCCCTCCGCATTTGCCTCAACTGCACTTTTTCATCGAATTTCATTGCTTGTTTATTGTAAAGGGACCTATGTTTATCTACTCTGCATAGATCAAACTATAGAATATAGTTGCATGCAATTGAAAGACTTTTACCAAATAATCGTTTATAATTATATGTATAGAAATAATATTAATGCATTGTATGCAAAACACAATGCGAAACCATTTCCGTTTCATGCAAGCTGTTTATTAACGAGGTGATTTTTATGAGTACTTACAACCCTTATGAAAACATGTTAAACACATTGGATGCAGCAGCAAATCAATTAGGATTAACGCGCAATGATTATGAAGTAATCCGACATCCAGAACGAGAATTAAAAGTTTCTATCCCATTACAATTAGATAATGGAGATGTAAAAGTATATGAAGGCTATCGTTGCCAACATTCTACAATTCGTGGTAGTGCAAAAGGCGGTCTTCGTTTCCACCCTGATGCAGATGAAAATGAAGTACGCGCTCTTGCTGCTTGGATGACAATAAAAAATGCCATTGCCAACCTCCCTTATGGCGGTGGTAAAGGTGGCATCAAAGTAGATCCAAAAACATTATCCATTCGTGAACTAGAAAGATTAACACGTAACTTTACGCGTCGTATCGCCCCTATCATCGGTGTAAATACAGACGTTCCAGCACCAGATGTAAATACAAATGGACAAGTTATGAGCTGGATTGTTGATGAATATAGCACATTAAAAGGTGAATGGAGTCCTGGTGTTGTTACTGGTAAACCTATTGAAGTAGGCGGTTCCCTTGGTAGAAACGAAGCAACTGGTCGTGGTTGTCTCATCGCCTTACAAACTTACCTAGAACGCGAACATCTTGATTTATCCAAGATGGCCGTAGCCGTACAAGGCTTTGGTAATGTAGGCTCTGTGGGTGCTCTCCTCATCAGTCGCGCTGGTGGCAAAGTTGTTGGTATCGGCGATGTTAACAACGCCTACTACAAAGCAGATGGTATCGATGTTGAAGCAGCTTATGTATACGCTAATTCTCATGGCCGTTCCCTTGATGGTTATACAGAAGAAGGCTTAACAATTATCGGTCATGAAGAATTATTAGATCTTGATGTGGACGTTTTGTACCTCGCTGCTCTTGAAAACCAAGTCAATGCAGATAACATGAAAAATATTAAAGCTCGTATTATCCTAGAAGGTGCAAATGGACCGTTAACTAATGATGCAGATGCATACTTCACTGAAAAAGGTACCACAATCATCCCTGACGTACTCGCTAATGGCGGTGGTGTTGTAGTATCCTATTATGAATGGGTACAAAATAAAGCTGGTTTCTACTGGTCTGAAGAAGAAGTTAACGAACGCTTGAAAGTTAATATGCAAAATAGCTTTAATGCAGTATGGGAAATTAAAGAAAAATATAATGTTCCATTCCGCTTAGCGGCTTATATGTTAGCATTGCAACGGTTAACTGCAGCAATTAAATTACACGGATATAACTGCTAATTTTCAATAGATAACAGTCAATTCAGTTATGTTGGCTATTAATCGCACCAATGGTAATTGCTAGTGCGAACAAATATCTGTAAATAAATTAAGACCTAGTAATCATCATTAACGATCATTACTAGGTCTTTTTATGTCCATTCTATTTTATATTGTAGTGCTAAAGTTAACTTTCACCAAGGAAAATTTAACGAATCCCCATGACAGCTGCCATAGCTGCTCTACGAGATAGTACACGAATCAACGTAGCACCCAAGATCGCTGGGATGGTCTGACCCACTACTAAATTTGTCACCAACATAGCATATGGCAAATCAAGCAAATAGGATAACCACAAGGGTACGCACAGAGCTGGTACAAAGATGATAGGCAACACAATCCACCACGTATTCATTTCGTATTTACGAATCAACACGATAAGTCCTGTTGTAATAACACCTACCATAAATCCACCGAACATATCCAATGGACCAAGCCCCCCAAAGAGCAAATTAGAAATTAAATTGGCTACGCCCATGGGCACCATCAAAAACGGAAAGGCATAAGCAAGTGCATATAATGATGTAGCAATACGAATTTGGTACGCTCCAAATGAAACGCTTTGTGTTAGATATAAAACAACGATATACAAGGCCACAACCATGGCAGAAATAGTTAGTTTTTTCGTAGAACTCATAGCACTCACCTCCTTTTCAATAAAAAAGAGCATGGCGAAAACACCATGCTCATAGTCATTATACTTATGTTTCCGTAGTTTTGTTTAGAGACAGGATGGTTCCAAACTGTCTTATTAAATTGTACAATTAATATTACCATAAAGACGCTACTCAATTCAAGGGTGATTTAGCGAAAGGTCACCGCAATCAGGTGTAGTCCAACACAAATGTCCCGACTCAAGAGCCGGGACATTTCATCATGCACCATTAGCACAACTATTTCATTTGTTGCTTCAACATCAACACCCGTTTTACGGATTCATTCAACCGTTGTTGGCTGATTTTTCCTTCTTTCACAGCCTTGAGAACACCATTATAGGCCTCTTGCATATGCTCGTATTCATGACATACGAGGAGAATATCGCTACCAGCGAGAATGGATTGTACCGCCATATCGGCAAAGCTGTAATGATTCGCCACGGCTCCCATTTCCAAATCATCCGTAATAACAACGCCAGTATAGCCAATTTGTTTCCGAAGTATATCTGTAATAATTTTACGAGACAAGCTAGATGGTATGTTTGGATCTAAATTAGGATATACTGCATGAGATACCATCATCATGTACGTATTAGCTGGCGTTTTTTGAGCCAATTCTCTAAACACGCGCACATCTTGTGTTAACAATGTTTGTTCATCCGCATCAACGATGCTAGAGTCATCATGCAAATCCTCATTCGTTTTACCAATACCTGGGAAATGTTTATAAGAGAATACAAGACCACTATCATGATACGCCTGTCCTACTGCATGGGCAAAGGGAATGACATAATCTGGATTATTGCTATAGGAACGTTCATTGCCTAGGCCCAAATCCGCATCCGGTGCAAAATTCACATTAAAACCAAGGTCTTTTAATTCCTTACCAGATTTTCTAGCAAAATCTACAGCAACGGATTTATCCTGTTGGCCTAATATTTCTGCAAAGGGTACTTGAATCAATTGATCCGCCATGCGACTCACCACACCGCCCTCTTGGTCAATGGCTACGAATAATGGAAAATCACTGCCTGTTTTACCAGTTTTTTTAATATCACTGATAAAAGTTTTCACCTGATCCTTGTTTTCCATATTTCGATCAAAGAAAATGACACCACCATATTTATATTCTGTTAGCATGAAACGAATATCGTCATTCATAGCCGTACCATGAACGCCAATAATAAATAGCTGACCTACCTTTTCCTCAGTGGTCATAGCATCAATACTAGCCTCTACCTTTTTTTCTGGTGTTAACCCAGACTTTTGAATTTCCTGAACGGTTGGTTTAGATGGCTCGAGATTCGATTTAATACTAGATTTATCAAAACTACAGCCTATGAGTAGACCTATACAAGATAACACCGCTAATAGGACTAACCAAATTTGTTTTTTTACATTCATTATGTCGCTCACTCATTTATAAAGTAATCTGTTTCGCCTACAATGCCTTGCTCAAGTACATATCGGTGAACCTCATCATGTAGGACGTCATCAACCTGTATAGCATTACACAAAACAGCATAAATACACATTATATGTTTATTTTACCACATAATGCGAGTGAATTTAATAGTCTTCCCACGGACAAAACCTCTAGGCGAGTCCGCTGAACTGAGTAATAGACCATTCAGTTTAATATATTCATGCAAGACTATAACGCAGGATCCTCCATACCATTGGCTCTGAAAGCCTCAATACGATCGATGCACGTCCCACAATGGCCACAAGGGCGTTCGCCCCCTTCATAACAAGACCACGTCAATTCATAAGGTACCTGTAAACGCAATCCCTCACGAACTACATCGGATTTATTGGAGTGGATAAATGGTGCCTCTAATTTGAGTTCATACCCAGAACCTTCATAAAGAGCTGTGCCCATAGCATTGTAAAATGCATCCGTACAATCTGGATAAGCATTACCCGCTGCGTCATCAGCATGAGCACCATAATAAAGGTAGCCACAATCGAGGCTCAACGCCAAGGATGCCGCTGCCGACAGAAATAGTCCATTACGAAATGGCACATAGGTACTCACAGGCCCCTCACCATGTCCAGCTTGTTGTTCTGCATAGGAACCTTCTGGGACGGCCTCTGTGGATTGTGTTAACAGAGAAGAATTACTAAAGGCAAATAGCTTTGTCACATCTAAAGATTTACCCTCTAATCCATAAAAATCTAAAATATTTTGAGCTGCTTCTAGCTCTTTTTTATGTTTTTGACCATAAGCGATAGATAATGGTACCACATTATCCTTACCAAAGCGTTCAATGGCAAGGGCCAAACACGTCGTGCTGTCTACACCACCGCTGAATAAGACTACGGCCTTATTTTTAGGTTCAATATGGACTGGAGACAATCCAGATTGTGGATTAGTACCAGTATGCACGGCCGCTACGCTACTATTCACAGTTTGTTCCACATGTTCGGATTGATTTGTTACTTTCACAGAATCGGCCATTATACATTAATCTCCAATTCCACTGGGCAATGATCACTGCCCAAGATTTGGCTATGAATTTTGGCCTCCACAATCGCATCATCAAGGCGCTGGGATGTAACAAAATAGTCAATTCTCCATCCTACGTTCCGGTCACGTGCCTTGCCCATGTAGGACCACCAACTATACGCATCTACCGCATCAGGATAAAGGAATCGGAATGTGTCGGTAAAACCAGCGCCCAATAATTCCGTCATTTTTTCCCGTTCTTCGTCAGAGAAGCCCGCATTTTTGCGATTTGTTTTTGGATTTTTCAAGTCGATTTCATTGTGGGCCACATTAAGGTCACCACAGAGAATAACTGGTTTTTTCTTGTCCAATTCCAATAAGTAGGCGCGGAATGCATCTTCCCAAGTCATACGGTAGTCCAAACGCGCCAATTCACGTTGGCTATTTGGCGTATAACATGTCACCAAATAGAAATTATCATATTCTGCGGTAATCACGCGACCTTCTTGATCGTGTTCTTCGATGCCGATACCATTTACCACAGACAATGGTTTTACACGAGTGAAAATAGCCGTACCGGAGTATCCTTTTTTCACGGCACTATTCCAATATTGTTCATACCCAGGCAATACCATTGCGATTTGCTCTGGTTGCAATTTTGTTTCTTGCAAACAAAACATATCCGCATCCAATTCGTTAAATGCATCCATAAACCCTTTTGTCATGGCTGCACGCAACCCATTGACGTTCCAAGAAATTAATTTCATTCTATCTCCTTAATTATCTACTACTGCTCAAATGACATGCCCCTGGGTAAAAGTTCCATAAAACGTTTCCCCAGAACTAACCACTATAGGGCATGTGTCTTTATAACTATTGTTTGTTTTTATGTCGGCGATTGTAGCTTTTTTCTTTCTTCTCCAATGCCTTCTTTTCTAATTCTGCAACTTTCGCATCCCGTTTATAGCGCAAATAATCCGCCCCTAGGGATACGATAAATAATGCCATCACCACCGCATTAAATGTGGTCACACCATAAGTATACATATGGTATGCCAAGTACACAAAAGCGATGATAGACAAGATACGATTTAGTTTTTTCATTAAATATGTTCCTCACCCGTAGTTAATGGAAATCCTTCATAGGTTACCCAATCACTAGAACTACCTACATATAAAGCCGACTCAATACCAATTTCACTCATGGCAAGCATGGTCAAACATGCAGTGACACCAGATCCACAATAGCTAACAATTGGTTTCTTCGCCACATTATTTTGCTCTGCTTTAGACTGGGAGTCAAGAATATCCTTGAATTCTTTACGTAATTCCTCATCATTCCGCGGCCCCTCTTGGGTAAATAAATGACCAAAGAAATGATTAATAGCCGTTGGCACATGACCAGTCATACCATCAAAAGTATCTTCTACAGCACCAGAGTACCGTTCTGGGGCGCGAGCATCCACGATAATATGACTTTGAGATTTACTCGCCAAGAATACTTCATCACGAGTCATCGTCATGGATGTATTAATTTTGTATTCCAACGTGCTAGATTCTGTTGGTACTTTTGTAGGCTCCATCGTTAATGGATGACCTTCACGAACCCAACGTTCTATACCGCCGGCAAGGACTTTCACATTGGAAATACCTAAGTATTTCAGCATCCACCATAAACGGCCACATAAGAAAATCCAAGAATCGTACACGACGATTTGGGAATCCTTCGTGATGCCATAGACCTCAAGGGTTTTCGCGAAACCGTCCATATCCGGTAATGGATGACGACCTCCGTGTTCACATACAGGACCGGACAAATCACGTTCCATATCAATGACAAAGGCCCCCGGGATATGACTGAGTTTATAATCTCCATATCCACGAACATCGAGAAGTATATAATTATCTAGATTTGCTGATAACTCAGCAGGGGTAATAAAGTTTTTCATGAAAGGTGCTCCTTTAAGGCGCCTACCACCGCAATGTCGGCAGGCAACCAATCTACGGAATCCAATGTTTCCTTCGTGAGCCATTTTGCTGCTTCATGTTCTACTAGAGTAATAGTCTCATTCTCTAGTAATGTACAAAAATAGCAATGCATCACTAAATAAAACTTATCATAATCATATTCAACGGTCGTCAAGAATTCTCCAACAGAAATACTTACCTGCAATTCCTCTTGAATTTCACGCGTCAATGCAATGGTATGGCTTTCACCAGGCTCAATTTTACCTCCGGGGAACTCCCATCCATCCTTTAATTCACCATAGCCACGTTGCGTGGCTAGTATAGCGTCATCCTTGCATATGATAGCCGCTACGACCTCTATTGTTTTTTTAGATTCACTCATTGTGACTCCTAACTTATATTTTAACATGATCTAGGTGCTCTGAAATAATAAATCCACAGATTTTAAATGAGTTTCCTCATCAAATTAAATACAGCTTATCCATTCACAATGTAATCATACATATCATCGCGAACAGGTACCTCTAATCTATATTCTAACTCTACAGCCTTGGTTTTTCCATCCGCCATAAGAATTTCTTTCGCATGCTCTTTACCTGTGGAATGAATACGACCTAAATAATAGAATTTCTTAGACTCATTATCATCTTTATTTTTACGTACAAACAAATCCATACGGATACTACGACTATCAGCTTCAAATGCATTGATAACATCTTCAGATTCAAGGGTACGTTTACTTTTTGAAATAGCTTTTAAAATGGTTGGAGATACAAATCGATCCTCATATTTAATAGTATCCTGAATATCCTCTGATTTATGATAATTGATAAACACCGGATATGTTTTCGTTCGTTTATCATACTTATAACCACCTATATTCAAAGGCACTTCATTGCGTTCCCATTCTAATAATCGACACACATCCTCATAGGTATATTTCTTGTATAGACAAAACGTGGAATCACCATAATGATTTTGATATTCTCTGTGAAAGCGTCGTAAACCGAAATCTAGCACTTCTTGGAATTGTCTAGCAAATTCATCATTACCTAGTGCCCGTTTCAATGTATCCGAAATAACATAGCCATACTCGGATTCAGTTATACAAACACATTCATTAAAGCCTTTTCTTGCCACAGAGGTAGGGAACACGTTCGTTAACACATTTGCAATACTCTCGGCTGTATTCTCTGTAATTCTAACCCCATATGAATTCTGTAATTCCTGAAGCACCGGTGTCATTATATCCTGATTGATATTATTTTCGTGTATTCCTTGCACTAAAGATTGTAGTACTAGTAATTCATGAATGCGTAATCCGTCTGCTAACTTTTGTGAGACAAACTTCAACAATTGTTCTTGCGTAGAGTTAAAACTAATTTGGTAATCCTCTTTTTCTACTTTCTGCAAGAAAGCATGATACGAATCGAACTTGGTAAAAACACGAAGCACATCAATAGAGCCATAATCTTCAAAATCTTTCAACTTTGGAATACGCCCCAATTTAAATCGTAGTGCCTGATAAGATTCCCTGATCAATTTAACATCACTAAATTTTGCCGTATCAATAGATTCAAAAATACGTTTCTTAGAAATGGCATCAAAATGTATTGTTGATTTACCAGGAATAATGCGGTTTCCCTCTTGTACATAGAGACGTAATGTATCCTTGTTATAACTGCGGTCACCAGACAATGCCAATGGAATCATAAAATTATTGGTATAATTCCCAATAAAATCGAGGATAACTACATATTCTTTGTCTTCAAACTTACGTAATCCACGTCCTAATTGTTGAATAAATACAATAGGACTCTCCGT
Source organism: Veillonella absiana (assembly GCF_032970865.1). NCBI lineage: Bacteria > Bacillati > Bacillota > Negativicutes > Veillonellales > Veillonellaceae > Veillonella > Veillonella absiana. The sequence continues at coordinate 13,828 of NZ_JAWJZB010000002.1, forward strand.
TTGACGAAGCATGATAACTTGATTAACCTCGGGAATATCTACACCTTCATTAAAGATATCTACAGTAAAAATATAGTCCAATTGCTTTTCTGGCTCACCAGGGAAATTTTTAACTAGTCGTTCAATAGCCTCTTCGCGTTTTTCTTGTGAGTCATCGCCAGTTAAGCAGCAAGTTTGGTAACTGCGCTCATTAAACGCTCGTGATAAGCTTCGTGCTTCTTCTTTATTGCTACAAAATACAAGGCCTTTCACGCGAGATCCACTATGTCCAAAGTAGCGGATTTTTTCAATAATTTTATCTACTCGTTCCGTTGTAGACAAATTAGAGAATGATACTAAATCTAAATCTTGTTGCTCTCCATCCACCCATAAATCGCTAAGTCCGAAATAGTGGAACGGACAAAGTAAATCTTCTTCTATAGCCTGTTGTAATCGAATCTCATAGATAATATTATGATTAAACAGTCCATATAAATCGTATCCATCTGTACGATCCGGGCTAGCAGTCATCCCTAGGAGGAATGTGGGTTGAAAATAATCAATAATTTTTTGATAACTATGTGCTCCTGCTCTATGTACTTCATCAATGACTATATAATCAAATGCATCTACTGAGTATCGTGCTAAACTTTCATCCTTCCCAATTATTTGCATAGTGGAAAAAACAAATTGTTTGTCAAAATCTTTCACATGCCCCGATACTATGCCATAAGTAATTTCATTAGTACCAAACACTCGTTCAAAACTTCGTTTAGCTTGCTTTGCAATTTGTTCACGATGGACTAAAAATAATAGCCGTTTAGGTTGTACCTCTCGCATAGCAAAGGCAGCAGCATAGGTTTTTCCCGTACCTGTAGCAGAAATCAATAATCCTCGATTTTCGCCTTGTTTGCGTAATTCCTCAAAGTTTTGAATAAACTGTTGTTGCATCAAATTTGGTTCTAATTGTTTCTTTGGCTGATTATACTCTTGAACTTGCTCAACAAGAGTCTGCCAAGACTCACGGTTGGGACGCACCCACCGTGGCCGATACCAAGGAATAAAATCCTCATAGGTCATAGCAGCAGCCGAATTCCAATAAGATTCAAACTCTTCCATTACCTCCTGAGTATACGCATTAGAGGCCAAAACGGAATTCCGCGTATTCCACTCCTTGTTGCGTTTCAATGCATTAATTGTCAGATTAGAACTACCGATAATAATTTGGCATTCTTCTTTTTGCTTAAATATATACCCCTTTGTATGAAAGCCCGGATGACTGCCCCGAGTGGTGCAATAAATTTTTAATTCTACATTACGTAGACCATGCAAATCATCTAATACTTGTGGACTATTAAAGCCAAGATAATCCGTCGTCAAAATGCGTCCACGAATTCCTTTATCTTCTAGTTCCTTTAAAATAGGTTTTAATGTTAGTAGCCCCTCTGCTGTAATAAAGGCCACACTAATCAAAAATTCATTACATTTACGTAAACCATCTTCAATGGCTGATAATACATTACGACCTTCCCCATTTGTAATAAAATCAGTTTTATAGTTAAAATTGATGAGTGATTCTCGTTCATTCATAGAAACTCCCCCATATACTGATGCATAAAATTCACATTATATTATTACTATAGCTGGTTGCAGATCTGAGATCAACCAATTGTGAAATTTATTATTTTATTAATCGCTTGTATGCTATAATTTATATACATATGATATTCCCTCTCTTTTATAAATTTAGAAATATTTACTTGTTATAGTATGAAAAAACATATCCTTGAAGGAGCTCACATGAACACATATATGTCTAAGAAATTTCTATCTATCATCGGTTGTTTAGCCGTAATGATGGTCACTTTCATTATTGCTGGCTGTTCTGATAATAATCCAGTAACGGCAGCCCTCGATAACAAACCAACTGTAGCCAATCAATTACGTCAATTAAAACCTTACATGGATGCAGCTAATACATTTAATACATATTCCACCAAAAATGCGACTATGATTCAACCAACGATGGATCAACTACGCAGTGGTGGACATAATTCAACGATTGTACTGCCACCATATGCTGATTTACAAACGGCACTGAAAGCGGCCCAAAGTGAGGGCTCTAGTGGTTCAAAAGAGGTAGATGAGGCCACAACTAATGTATTAACAATCCTACAGGATATGGTCCCAGTAAGCAAAGAATTGGAAGATTACTACAAAAACCAAACTTTTACAAAAGATAATTACATGGGTAGTGACAGTTTGGCGCCCAAATTGATTCCTATGGAGGAAAAATTTACCATTGCCTATAATACACTAGATTTAGCAATTACCAATTATCACAAAGAACTCAATGATACACGTGTGAAGGATTTTCAAGCAGATAGAAAAGAAAATGCAGTGAAATTCATTCAAATCAATATGTTAATGAGTGAAACCATAGACATGATTAATCCAGATGGCACAACGGATGTGAAAAAGGTGGAGGCTAACTTAAAACAAATTACGGATAGCGTAAATACTCTTGAACAAGGTACAACAACGGCTACGCAAAAAGCGGTGAAAGAATATCAAGACGCTGTACGTCAATTCATAACTGCGGCACAGAGCTATATTACAGTTAACTCCACATTCCTAGAGGCATATAATCAATTATTTGATATCTATAATGCCACTATGAACAAGGCGGATGCGGTGAATATGGATGAGCTAGATAAGATAAAATAAATATAATTATACTGAAAGAGGCGACACCGCGCGGTGTCGCCTCTTTGCGTATACGTCTACTCCTCTTAATTATAGCTTATATAAAAGTTATTTTTCTATACCGATACCGTCGAGCGCATGCCATGCAAAAATCTATTGGCTACAGATTTTCTATCTGCTTCTACGATAAACTTACGTGCTGACAATTCACCCTGTGAATCGACTACGAGTTGCAATGGATTATGTTCTTGACCTACCTCAAAAATAGAGCTGAGCAATACTTTCGTGTATGGATGTTGGCCCTCACAAATATGATACGCATCTAATTCTTCCACTACAGCACCTTTATACATAACGGCCACTTTATGACACATAGTTCTAATGAAAGCAATATCATGGGCAATAAAGATATAGGACAAATTCTTTTTCTTTTGCAATCGTGCCAACAAGAAGCAAATGGAATCTTGTACAGACACGTCAAGAGCACTAGTGGCCTCATCAAATACAAGAATCTCTGGCTCTAATACGATAGCACGCGCAATGGCAACACGCTGACGTTGACCACCACTCATTTCATGCGGATATCTGTGCATAAATTCACGAGGCAAATCGACCATTTCAAGATATTGTCCAACAATATCTTCTTCTGTTCCCTTTTTCAAAAGTCCAAAATTATATAATGGTTCTAGAATGATATCTTTTACTTTCATCCGAGGATTACAAGCTGCGCTGGGATCCTGAAATACCATTTGAATTTTCTGACGATATGCACGCTCCTCATCTTTATTCATGTTAGAGATATCCACACCATCAATAATAATTTGCCCTTCACTAAGGGACATCATTTTCATAATCATACGTGCCAACGTGGATTTACCAGAACCAGATTCCCCTACAATACCTAATGACTCACCACGTTCTAATGTAATATTCACCTTATTACAAGCTCGTAATGTACCACCAGTAGGCAGGCGAAAGTCTTTACACACACCTTTTAGTTCCAAAATAGTACTAGCCTGTGGAGCTATATTTTCTCTATTCGACATATCGGCCACCTCCTAATGTTGGTACTGAATCCATTAAATGTTTTGTATACTCATGACTAGGGTTTTCTAAAACATCCTTCGCCATTCCAGAATCTACTACACGTCCTGATTTCATAACAAGAATTTTATCCGCCATATGCGCTGCTACACCTAGATTGTGCGTTACAATGATAATCGCAGTTCCCTGATTTTTTGCCAGTGCCTTCATTTCAAGTACAACTTGTGCTTGGGTTGTGACATCCAATGCTGATGTTGGTTCATCACCTAATAATAATTTAGGTGATAATGCTAGTCCCATAGCAACACCTAACCGTTGGCGTTGACCACCACTGAGCTCATAAGGATACCGTTGTAATATATCTACCCCAGCAGTCAATGCTACACTCGCCAACAAGCTAATAGCTTTTGCATCGCATTCTTCATCAGAAAGTGTTTCATGTGTTTTGAAATACTCTCGGAATTGTTTTCCAATTTTTTGAATAGGATCTAGGGCACTACCACTATCTTGGAAAATCATGGAGATTTCTTTTCCTCGGATAGGCTGCCATTCTCTTTTAGCCAAATTATTGAGAGACCGACCTTCAAAAACGATATCGCCCGTTGTTATTTTACCACCCGTCGAAAGCAACCCTAAAATAGCTCGAATAACCGTAGTTTTGCCTGAGCCAGACTCACCTACTATGGCGAGGACTTCGCCTTTATTAAGGGTGAAATTCACATCCATTACAGTTGGATTATCCTGATAAGCGATATGTAAATTTTTAACATCTAATAAAAGCTCCTCGCTCATAGTGTTCCTTTCAACATATTTACTAACTCATTCTAGATATTTAATAATAACACTTTATACAACTAACACATCACACCACATTATTTAGAAATTTTGTTTGTAATCCAATAGTAATCACTTGGATACATAACAACATTGTTAAGGTATTTAGCATTAACAATATTAGTTTTAGGATAGCCAAAGAATAATGCTGCACCATCGTTCATCAATAATTGTTGAATTTGGATTGCATATTCTCTGCGTTTAGCTGGATCAAACTCTACAGTAGCGGCTTCTAATAATTGGTCAACTTGTGGATTGGAATATCCAGATCCATTTTGAGGGTTAGAACCATCGATATTAGTATGCCAGTAATTGCCAAGGAACCAGATTGGATCACCAGTATTAGCCGTTACGATATTAGAAATCAACATATCGTATTTACCTTCTTTACCGATACCATCAAGTAAGTTGTAATCTACTGTTTGGATTTTCATATCGATACCAATTTTTTTCAAATCTGCTTGCAATGCTTCTGCATATAACGGCAATTCTGCACGAGAGTTATACACAATGAAATTGAACGTCAATGGTTGGCCATTTTTATCTACAATGCCATCTCCATTTGTATCAGTCCAACCGGATTGTGCTAACAACTGTTTTGAACGGTCAGGATTGTATGCATTAGGATCTTTTAATTGATCAAACCCGTAATCCATAGATGGTGGAATTGGTGCAGAACCTGGAAGGAATGTACCTTTCAACAATACATCTGCATAGTTTTTACGATCTGCCGCAGAAATCACAGCGTCACGCACATTTTTATCCCCCAATACACCATTCATATTAATACGCGCTAATACAACACGAAGGGATGTAATCTCATCCACCTTAAATTTATCATTGTCTTTAAATAAGCCGATTTCACCTGGACCAATGTTAACAGCCATATCTACATCGCCTGATTGCAATGACATGGCACGTGTATTTGGATCATCGATGGATGGAATTTCTACTGTTTTAAATGGTACTGCACCATCCCAGTAATTTGGATTGGCTTCCATCACAGCGAGCTCTTTTGTAAAGCTTTTTACTACATATGGACCTGTACCAATAGGACCTTGTTTTGCGAAATCACGGCCGTCTCTCTCAGATTGAACATCTACAACAAGGAAGAATGGATCAGCTAACAAGCTTGGTAAATTAGGATATTCTTTATCTGTTTTAATAATTAAATCTTGCCCCTTAGCTTCTAGGCTTTCATATTGGAAGAATGTTTTAGGCATTGAACTCTTGGCAAAGGCACGTTCAAGGGATTCTTTGACAGCTTGTGCCGTTACCGGTTTGCCATTAGAGAATTTAACATTATCCTTAACAGTAATTGTCCAAGTTCTTTTATCATCCGCCACAGACCATTTAGCAGCAAGCCATGGCACTGGTTTCATTTGTTTATCAAATTTAGTTAATGTTTCGCCCACACCATAGCGCATAACAACCCAGGAGAAGAAGTTTTCTGCTGGATCCAAACTACTTGCAAAGTTGGTAACGGCTACTTTAAGTGTATCTTTGTTCTCAGCATTTTTAGAATCATTACCACAACCTGCTAAGAATGCTCCACACATAAGCACACTCAGCCCTACTAATAAAGATTTCTTTAGACTTTTCTTCATTTGAATCCTCCATACTACATACAACACAGATAGTCCCCTATTTAGCACTATCAATCACTTATATCAATGCCCAATAGCAAGATATCCTAACCTTCATTTTTTGGATCCACTACATCGCGTAATGCATCACTCCACAAGTTAAAGATGGAAACAACAATTAAAATAGATGCACCTGGGAAAATCATTAACCACGGTGCTAGTTGTAAATACTGACGGCCTTCATTGAGCATCAAGCCCCATTCTGGCGTAGGTGGTTGAGCACCAAACCCCAGGAAAGATAAACCCGCCACTTCTATCATCATTACCCCTAAATCAAGTGCCCCCGTTGTTACTATTAGTGGCATAATATTCGGGATAATATGTCTACGCAAAATGGTCCATGTTGAAGCCCCCATCATGATAGAAGCTGTTACAAACTCTTCTTGCCGTACTTTCAACGTTAATGACCTAACAATACGTGCATATTTAGCCCACCCAACGATTGTAAGAGACAAAATAGTATTCGCTATACTACCACCCAAAATACCTGCGATAGCAATAGCCAAAATAATACCTGGGAACGATAACACTATATCTGTAATTCGCATCAATACAACTTCAATAAATCCGCCAAAATAGCCCGCCACAGCCCCAATGATAGTACCGATAAGAACCATCGTAATAACAATCGTAAAGCCCATGAATAAGGATAGTTGTGTGCCATATACAATACGTGATAACACATCACGACCTAATTTATCTGTACCAAACCAATGCTCACTACTAGGGGCCTTTAAAGCATCTGCCATGTTAGAGTTAAAGGCATCACCTGGCGCCAAATGCGGTGCAAATATAGCTATAAATATAATCAGCAACATTAATGCACTATAGAGGGAAAACAATTTATTTTTTTGGATAAAATCTTTCATTTATTGTTGCCCCCTTTTCAATCTTGGATCTAATAATCGATAAGACACATCCACAAGGGCATTAATAATCATAAACCCTACGGCTACCCATAGTACAAATCCTTGCACCAATGGATAATCACGCATGGTAATGGCATACACCGCCATATTACCGAGTCCTGGCCATGCAAAGACCATCTCAATAACCGTAACACCACCGAGCAAATACCCGACAAGTACACCAAGTAATGTAATTAATGGTAAAAGAGCATTTGGTAAAATATGACCAAATAAAATTTTCCATTCAGCTATCCCTCTAGAACGAGCACCAATTACATAATCCTTTTGCATTTCCTCCAGAATAACTAACCGAACTTGACGCATATATTTGGAGCCCACCACGACAGCCATAGTAGTAGCCGGTAAGATAACTCCAGAAAAAGAAATTTTTGAGGAAGCAATAGGTACTAGGCCAAGTTTCAGTCCAAAGATATAAATCAAAATTAAGCCTAACCAAAATGTTGGCATGGACACACCCACAAAGGACAAAGACCGTAAGATATAATCAATTTTCTTGTTCTGATTTATAGCACTTATAATACCTGCTGGGACAGCATATAGAATAATCAATATTGTTGAGGCCGCAGCTAACATCAATGTTCCGGGCAATGATTCAAGCATGCGATCTACCACTGGAATTTTGGCAGAATAGGACATACCTAAATCACCTTGCACAGCATTAATCGCCCAATCTGCATATCGTACCAAAAAGGGTTTATCCAAGCCTAACTCAGCACGGACCTCATCTAATTCTTGTTGCGATACAATACGGTCCCCCGACTCTAATAGCATCATCGCTGGATCGCCTGGTGCCAAGTAGGTCAAACAAAATGTTAAAAATGAAATGCCCACCAATGTTATTACGAATTGCGATATATATTTCACTATACCTTTTACCATAGACAACTCCCTCTACCACAACCAGCATGTAAATAACTACTGCGATTCAAACTACTATTGAAAATTCTTTAACTACTACTGCGAATACCATAACCTATTAAGGTATTCAAATATCCGAAAAAAATTGAGCTAACCAATCCTTTACTCACTTGAGAAAGGACTGATTAACTCTAGTCATATACATACTATCTAGTTGCGCATCAGTCACCAGCATTTCAATGGCTATCTCATCACCCTCATGATTCGATAGTCTTTACTATACGCATTGTAGATATTGTAATCCATAATCTCGTGAGCAGGCTTTCTGACTTATGCTTCATTACGCTTTTCCGCCTTCCCAGTTTCCCAGTGACCCTTGTTGAAAAACGTTCCACATTACAGCTACATTCGTAGTTCAGGATTTACACCTGATTTCCTCTTTTACGCTCGGCCATGCCGACACTCTCTTTAGTCAAATTATGTTATAAATATACTACAATGGTGAAAGCCATACAATTCCCATACCCCTATAAGTATTGATAATTACTAGCTTTCTTGCTAACTATTATTCATATGTATAGACCTCAAAAAATGAGACAAATTCTAATTTATACGAATATATCTATGAAAATTTTTCGGGGTAACTCTCTCGATATCAAATCTCATAATTTTCATATAACCAACATTCATATGATATTTCTCATACACATGATAAATCCGATTCACCTCATGGTAAATTCCATTAGTATTCATAGCTTATACCTTATTCATTATAAGGGCACAAAAAAGCCTCGTTCCTGAGAACGAGGCTTTTATTATGAATATTTAATTATGAACGAGGTATTTACTAATCTATCGTACGTTGTACACTACGTAGTGCTTGTAATTTAGGCAAGATTACGAATTTCACTTGGTAAATGACATAGCCCAATGCGATAGTACTGAAACCACCGATGATTGCAATATCTCCACAAGCATAGATAGCATACGCACAGTATGCAAGGCCAAAGATGGAGAACGGAATCATTTTTTCGTTACGAGATAGATGCGCTCCCTCTGTTTTAAGCAATGTATTCAAGGATAAGATACATAAGATGTATGGGAATACATTTGTTACAACAGCTAGGTTAACAAGATTTTCAAATTGTTGACGCAAGGATTCGTCCGCAGTCATCATCGCTAAAGCAGTTTCTACTAAAAGCAAGATGAATACGCCACGAACAGGAGCGTCATTGCTGTTTACACGAGCAAATACTTTTGGGAAGTAACCTTCCTCTGCACAGCTTTTGAATACGCGGGACAATGTAAATTGCCAGCAAAGCAATGCACCACAGCAAGAAATAACCATGGAGGCCATTACGATTTTACCAACTGTGTCGTTAAACATAGTAGCATAAGTTAAACCAAATGGAGCTGTAGAGTTTAATAGATCCAAGTTAGGCACGATACCGGCCATAACATTAGTGGATAATACATAAATAACCGCTACTGCTAATGTGCCAACGAAAGTGGCAATAGGTACATTTTTCTTAGGATTTTCAACTGCATCAGCGTTTGCAGCAGCCGATTCAAAACCAAGGAACGCCCATAATGTAAGAGAAATAGATTCGCTTACAGCGTCAAAAAATGGTAATTCATTCGGATTCCAAGCAGTCATGTACAATTCAGGACTGAACCAGAACCAACCAATGGTACTGATTAAAAATACTGGGACAATGGAGCCCCATACTGTAATATTACTCAAACGACCTGTGAAACGGTTTCCTTTGAAATTAAGGATAGCCGCAAACCACAAAAGGACAACAGTGATTTCACTGACTTGCCATGGGTTCAGATCAAGACCAAATAATACTGCACCGTAGCCAACCGCGGAAACGGCAATCGCTACATTAGCAATGACAAGCGATATGCTATAAGCATAATTCGCCATAAAATGTCCGGTTCTACCAAATTTATATTCTGAGTAGCCACCCATACCGCCTGGCTTGGTATTGAACATACCAGCTTGTGCAAAAATATGAGCTAAGACTAGGGCCCCTACCGCAGTAACGAGCCAAGATAGAATCGAAATAGTTCCTACAGCAGCTAAGTTCGTAGGCAACATAATAATCCCAGCACCAAGCATGTTGGCTGCTACTAGAGTAGTTAGCTGGAATACAGACATTTTTTTAGCGGTGGTTTTCATGTATCAATCCCCTTTCGAACAGGTGAATTTTTTCTCGTCCATAATTCACTTTTAAATATTAAACCGCCAAAACGAATTCAGTTCTTGCGTTAATGGGCGTGAATGTGAATTCGTCGTTTTTAATTCGCAACTAATAATACCACCTATAGTACAAAAATAAAAGAGTTTTTTTCACTCGCCAACCCCTTACAAGCTTAGTAGCCATCAAGGTTTGGAGCACTTTTTTAACGTCCGTTTCTCAAACTGGGCATTATACCTACTTTTTTAGAAAATTTTTGTAAAAGTTTCACTATTGGCGTACATAAAAATTACACGAATTGAATAAAATTGAGTATATTTTATATCTAAAACGAATAGGTTTAATTTTAATGATTCTAGCTATATATTTCTGTCTATTATTTTATATGCCTATATATGATTTTCCGTATCTATGACAGATAAACTCCTCTAATACAAGAAAAACACATTGCATTGTCCACTGTACAGAAACACAATTATAAGAAAATTAAACGCATCTACCTCAACCACTCAGAATTCCTCAGGCATTATCACCAACTTGCTTAATACTATTACAGGCTTCATCCACCATATTAGGGATTCAACAGATCCGATCTCAAACACTGTTAGTGCCTTAACTGGCTCTGGTTCCACCTTACAAGAAAAAATAACAGCCCTTGGTGGCTATATTCAAGCTACCAAGGGATATAATAGCAGTATGACTATTTTCGGAAAAACCATGACAGAGCACTTAGATAATGCAAAACAAGGTAAAACATCCGGATGCAAGGCATTCATATCTTTCACCAAGCGATGACCGAAGGATTTACCAAGGACCATACCAAAGTGTAAATCACTAGCAAAAGCCACTATGTAATCCCGAGATAGATGTTTATTAACATGAATGTCTATGTGATTCATGATGGGGTGTTTCGCTGTATACCAAGCTTTCACCCCAATGTATGCCAATATAGCAATGGTACACCATGCATACATTTTGCCGATTAGTTCCCACAAATTCATATACGTAAAAATAGCATAACTGCCGATGAGCATCCAAATTTGGAAGCCTGTCCATAGCACCAAATAACCAAGTAATAGTAGCGTTGCATAATAGGTGAGGAGCAACCAGTACCCACCGATGGTGACCATGATGCGGTTCAACCACGTAGGCATGTATTTTTCGCAAATATTGGGGATCACGTAGGTAAATGGCATAACAAGGAATGCGAACAATCCCCATCCGGAGTAAAGTTGTGGTATAGCGTGTTAGAACAGTCCCCACTGGAGCAGGCTCGATACAAGGCCTAAGCCGCCAAGAATGAGGTAAAAATATATCGTCTAATCACATTAATTGTCCTTGTTATCATTAATGATTGCCTTCGGCGCTCTTGTGGCGTTGATCGTTTCAAAGTAATCCTACTTTAAAACGAAAAACCTAACGTCCAATCTTTGGTATTACCAGTACCTTAGATCACGTTAGGTTTTTCAATTTCCCATTTTTTGATGAGCCTAACGTCTAGACACGTTGTTGACTCTTTCTGTTTTCATTATAGCACAACAATTAAGACTGTCAAACTAAACAATTCGCCTTGTTACCACTCGCTATGTCATAGTAGAAAACTTATTATTCTTCTACCGAAGTAATAATAGCCGTCCATTTCGCAATTTGTGCTTCTTCGTCAGCGATGAGTTGTTTCCCCACTTGGCGTTGACGTTCTACGCATTCAGGGGCAGTACCGCTATAGTTATTACGGCCCGCCACACATGCCTCAATAGTGATGGCATCTAGAATATCCGCATCAAAATGACTAGAAATAGCCTTGAAATCATCAACAGATAAATCTAGCAATACGCAACCTTTTTGAATACAGTGTTGTACCGCAGAGCCAACGATTTCATGAGCTTCACGGAATGGCACACCTTTTTTAGCTAAGTAATCGGCCATATCAGTAGCATTAGAGAAATCATCATTTAACACAGCATGCATGCGTTTACCATTTACAGTCATGCCACGAAGCATAGCTGTATTGATAGACAATGCAAATGTTACGGTATCGATGGCATCAAAAATACCTTCCTTATCCTCTTGCATATCTTTGTTGTATGTCAAAGGTAACCCTTTTAATGTCGTCAATAGACCAAGTAGGTGCCCATAGGTGCGGCCTGTTTTACCACGCACGAGCTCACATACATCAGGATTTTTCTTTTGTGGCATAATGCTAGAACCTGTGCAATGTGCATCGTCTAGCTCAATGAAACCAAATTCATTCGTAGACCACAAGATAAGTTCTTCACTTAAACGGCTCAAATGCATCATCACAAGGGATGCAAAGCTCAAGAATTCTACTACGTAATCACGATCACTAACGGCATCCATACTATTTTCATATATACGGGAGAAAGCAAGTAATTGTTGAGTATAGGTTTGGTCAATGCCATAGGTGCTACCCGCTAGAGCACCAGCGCCTAACGGCATGATGTCTGCATGCTTGAACACCAAAGGCAACCGATCAAAGTCACGTTCCAACATGGAGAAGTAGGCCATCATGTGATGCGCGAACAATACAGGTTGCGCCCGTTGCAAATGAGTATATCCAGGCATGATGACATCACTGTATTTTTCGGATACTTCGATAAGTGCCTTTTGCATATCTACGATGAGCTCGCCCATGTGTGTTACAGCTCTACGTACATACATGTGCAAATCTACCGCACATTGGTCATTACGGCTACGGCCTGTGTGTAAACGACCGCCTGCTTCACCGATGTCGTCAGTCAACCGTTTTTCGATGTTCATATGAATATCCTCTAAGGATACGGAGAATGGGAATTCCCCTGCATCGATTTGACCTTTAATTTTTGTAAGACCTGCTACGATATCGTCACAGTCCTTTTGAGATATGATGTTTTGTTTCGCTAGCATTTTAGCATGTGCTTTACTGCCAGCAATATCTTCTGCGTACATTCTAGCATCAAAAGCGATAGAGGATGTAAAATCCTCTACCGCTTTATCTGTGCCCTTTGTGAACCGTCCGCCCCAAAGTTTAGCCATTATAAACCTGCCTTTTCTTTCATCAAAGCATTAATTTTTAGAGGTAAGCCGAACAAGTTGATGAACCCTTCAGCATCTGCTTGGTTGTATACTTCGTCTTCTTCGAAAGTAACGAATTCTTGGTTGTACAAGGAGTAAGGAGAAGTTGCACCAGCATTAATGATGTTGCCTTTGTACAATTTCAATTTTACTTCCCCAGTTACAGTTTGTTGTGTCGCATCAACGAAACCTTGTAATGCGCTCATCAATGGAGCAAACCACATGCCATCATATACGAGTTCAGCGTATTTATTAGCAATCAATTCTTTGTAGTGGTAAGTAGCTCTGTCTAGGCAAAGGTATTCCATTTCTCTGTGTGCGTACATGATGATGGATCCGCCTGGATTTTCGTATACGCCACGGGATTTCATGCCCACTAGACGGTTTTCTACGATATCTACAACGCCAACGCCATTTCTAGCGCCGATTTCGTTCAATGCTTCGAGCAATTGTAATGGAGTGCCTTCTTTGCCATTCACAGCTACTGGCACGCCTTCTTTGAAGGATACAGTTACATATTCTGTTTCATCAGGAGCTTGTTCAGGAGTATGTGTTACCAAGTATACATCGTCTTTTGGTGCGTTTGCTGGATCTTCCAAGTCGCCACCTTCATGGGATAAATGCCATACGTTTTGGTCCATGGAATATGGATGTTTTTTAGTTGCTACTACAGGGATATCGTGTTTAGTAGCGTATTCCATACAGTCTTCACGGGATTTCAGTTCCCATTCACGCCAAGGAGCGATGATTTTTGTATTAGGGGACAATGCTTTGATTGTCAATTCAAAACGAACTTGGTCATTACCTTTACCGGTGGCACCATGTGCGATAGCATCAGCGCCTTCTTTGTTGGCAATGTCTACCAAGATTTTTGCGATTAATGGTCTAGCGAAAGATGTGCCCAATAGATATTTACCTTCGTAAATGGCACCCGCTTTTACAGTTGGCCAAATATAATCCGCTACGAACTCTTCTTTTGCATCCACGATGTATGCTTTTGTGGCGCCAGACTTGATAGCCTTTTTCTCTACTGCATCATAATCTTCAGGTTGACCCAAATCAACGCATACGGCGATAACTTCACAACCATAATTTTCTTTTAACCAAGGGATGATAACGGATGTATCTAACCCACCAGAATATGCCAATACGACTTTGTTTGCTTTACCCATGATAACACCTCATACTTTTTACTCTGTGCGTAAACGTCCTCAAAATGCTTTCAATGGTGAAAGTCCCGTCTACGTATATATGTATTATATCTAACAAAAATAATTTTGTCTGTGAACATTCAGTTCACCTGACTACGAATGTAAGTATACACCCGAACAAATATTTATGCAAGTATTTTTTATAAAAATTCCATCACCCCCTAAAAAACATATCAAATACAGTATTTACAAGGATTTATATTCTGTCTTTATAGTCTAATAACATTGATTTATAACTACTATATACAGAAAAAAGAACCCTCTTATACACATTTTTTATGTATAGAGAGAGTTCTTTAGTTACATTTTTTGTATATTCTGTATATTCCGTGTAAATCATTCACCAATATAACCTTTAGCTCGATCACCGCGTTTATCCGCATTCGATTTGCTAGAGCTATCGGAATCACTAGAGCTATTAGATGTTCCCGAATCATTGTTTGAAGACTTGGAGTCACTAGAGCTATCTGAAGCCCCGCCATACTTAGAAGTTATTTCCTTCAAGGTATCTAAACCTTTTTTAGCAGTATCAGCCAAATCATCAAGTTTTTTATTATTGCGACTTTCCAAGTATGTATCATAGTCCATTTCATCTGGCAGGCCTAGTTCTTCTTTAAATGCAGATTCTGCTTCAGACTTGCTAATCATCCCCTGATCAACCATTTGCATCAATACAATATATTGGCGCTCCTTAGCGGCCCTGAAATTAACCTTCGGATCTAAATAACTTGGTGCCTGTGGCAGGCCTGCAAGCATAGCAGATTGAGCAAGAGTCAGACGTCCCGGGGTAGTTTTAAAATACCCTGCGGCAGCTTGTTTAATACCATAATAATCATGACCATAGTAAATAGTATTCATATACATAGTGATAATATCGTCTTTGGAATAATAATGTTCCATCATCACAGCCATCACCGCTTCCTCAACCTTACGAGACATAATTCGTTTGGATGAAAGGAATAGATTTTTCACTAATTGTTGTGTAATAGTGCTACCACCTTCCAGCGTTTCACCAGCTACCGTATTTGTATATAGTGCACGAGCAATGCCCATAGGATCAATGGCACCATGTTCGTAAAACCGTTTATCCTCGATGGCCACAAGCGCCTTTTTAGCGCTTTCACTAATAGCCGTAGATTTCACGCGGTCATTAAAAGGAACTCGACGATTCAACGCATTTTGCACGCCCTCTTGTAAATTCAGTAGACGTTTCAACCGGTCCGTCCGGCTCAACTCGTCCTCCGAGGACTCGATAGTTTGTTCTACCGCGGTATGGGCCACGCTCTGGCGATTCGTGCCCTGCGAGCTATTATACATATCATACGCATACATCCCACCAATAATGAGCACCACAAGTAAGATAAGACGTACAAAAAATTTTATGATAGATTTGATTATAAACATAGATTCACTTTCACCTTGCAGGTGTCCTAAGCTGTTACAAGTTTTCTATATTGTATCACACTCTATCTAGACTTTCATCTATTCATAATTTTGTGAAAGTTCCTCCTAGATAGTCATAAATGATACATGCATAATATTCCATTAACCTGATGTACCTATGCATATATGATATATGTTAAAAATTGGCATAAAACCACCATTTAATGTATAATAGATGAGATGATGAATGCCCTGATAACTATTAAGGAGCGTGTGTATTTATGAAACAATGTATGGATTCGGACAATCTGCATCTCAGATTAAAGAAAATTTTAGGCCAAGTCCAAGCCATCGATCGCATGATTGATGAAGATATTCCTTGCGAGGATGTTCTGAGTCAAATCAATGCAGCAAAATCTGCTCTACACAAAGTCGGTCAAGTCGTACTAGAAGGACATATTAACCACTGTGTCCGTGATGGTATCGAACACGGCGATGTGGATAAGACGATTTCAGATTTTACGAAGGCAGTAGAACGTTTCGCAAACATGGGGAAATAACTGAGTCACTATGTCTTGTGCCCCTCGGCGAGAGACAAGCTCTAAGCTCGGTTCACAAAACAATATTGACATCAACTATAACGTGTGTGCAAAAAAGCCAACCATTCAACGTGAATGGCTGGCTTTTTTATTTGCTAAATTACAATTTTGAATTGAACTTAAAAGACTACAGAGTAAGAACCAGACTCGATATGCGTACGTTGACCACCCATGGACGCTACAATTGGATTGTTAGTAGCCGCTCTATTGGCTACAGCAGCAGAGGAAAATGCAGCAGTATCTAGCATATCTGCACCTTGGTTAATGAAACCTGTTACAGCTACACGAGTTTCTACAGGAGATTTACTTTGTTCAGTAGCCGCTTTATCAGTTACTACAGCATTTACGGATTTCCCATCACTCCCAGTCATGCCTTTCAAGTTATAGTTCAAGCTGACACCTTGTTGAATCTTGCCATATTGGATGTCGTCGGTTTTAACACCATTCTCATTGCGTACCGATGTAACGGAATCGCCCACTTTGAAAGCTGGTGCAGAGCCGGCAACCCCAACATTCACCTTGCTATAAACGCATACACCCCATCAGCCACATTAGTCATAATAACAGATGGTGCAAATAATGCGCCTACTGCCAACAATACAGATACTTTTAAGATTTTTTTGTTCATCCTTTAAACCTCACACTTCTTCAAATTAATAAAACTAATCAATTTATGTCAAATATCAACTAGTTCCACACGATTCTAGCTATAGTTCATTACAGAGTAATCTCATAATAGAACAAATTAAAAACAAATAATTTGCAAGTATCCATAAAAAGAAACTTTTTATTACTCTATTCAAAAACTTTCATCAAAACCCGTCAAAGCTGAAATACAAGAATATGCAAAGAACCCGGGATTATCTAATATTAGTCGCATCATCATAAACATCTTCCTAAAATATAGGTAGACCGTATTATTTTGTATCCTCCGCTAGAGACAAACTCTAAGCCCGCTTCACAAGATAATATTAACCTCAGATATAACGTATATGCCAAAAAAAGCTTCTAATAATCAAAATTGATTATTAGAAGCTTTTTTCAAACTATATCTCTACCATTTATCCGCATCCTCAGAAGGATCATAACTACCTATACCATAACCACCGATTTTAATTGTTCTTGGTTCTTTACCGGTTATATAAAACTCTTTAGTTTCAGGATTCCATTTAGTAATATATTTTGTTTCATCTCTAGCAATGGTACCATCACTATTTTGATACTCTTCCGTTGATGTATAAGCTACAACACCATAACGGCCAAAATAGAATACACCTTTTCGTTCAGGTTCCTTCGGCACAATGTGCGAATTCTTCAACACCTCCACGCTAAAGTTATAAAAAAATGCGGATATGATTGTCGAGGCGAGCTTACGTAGGAGCCGAGACGAGATAATCATATCCGCATTTTTTACTTATTAGTCGTGGTTCGTTGTTAAGAATTTGCTCATTGCAGCCAATGCTTCTTCTTCATCGGGACCATCAGCTGTCAACACTACGGAAGTATCTTTTGTAGCGCCAAGAGTTAATACTGTCAAAATAGATTTAGCATCTGCCGTTTTGCCATTTGCAGCAATTGTTAATTTGGATGCGAATTTAGCATTCATTTGTGTAAATGTTGTGGCTGGACGAGCATGTAAACCAGATTCGTTTGTAATTACAACTGTTAATTCTTTCATAGTAAACCTCTTTCTAATCGGTGATAATGAAAGTCTCTCGACTTTCACCAAGAAAACCGTCGTATTAACACGTGATATTGTACAGTTCTATAGTAGTATTATTGTATCAATTTAAACCTTTTTCGGCTAGTAAGGATTTAGCATAAGCCGTAATCTCCTCAGCCGTATCCATTTCAAGGGCCTTCGCAGCGATACCCTCACATTCTGCTTTGGACACAGAACGAACGATGTTTTTAATCAATGGAATGGAGGATGCGGTCATACTGAATTCATCAAGGCCAAGACCAAGAAGAATCATAGTAGCCATCGGGTCCCCACCCATTTCACCGCACATGCCCGTGAACTTGCCCTGTGCGTGGCTGGCATCAATAACGGTTTTAATCAACCGAAGTACTGCAGGATGTAATGGTTGGTATAGATAACCGATATTCTCATTCATACGATCCACAGCCAATGTATATTGACACAAATCATTCGTACCAATACTAAAGAAATCCACGTATTTCACTAAAATTGGAGATATCACCGCTGCTGCAGGGACCTCAATCATGATGCCTACTTTGATATTTTCGTTAAAATCTTTGCTTTCATTACGTAACTCTTGTTTACATTCGTCCAAGATAGCATTCGCTTTTTTAACTTCCTCAACAGAGGCAATCATAGGATACATAATGTGAATATCCCCAAATGCACTCGCACGCAATAGTGCGCGCAATTGTACTTTAAAAATATCTGGACGATTCAAGGAAATACGGATAGCACGATACCCGAGGAACGGATTCATTTCATGTGGCAAATCAAGGCATTTCAATTCCTTGTCGCCACCGATATCCATGGTGCGGATGATGACAGGCTGTCCCTTCATCTGTTCCGCAACCTTTTTATATTCCCCGAATTGCACGTCCTCCGTTGGCAATGTATCGTTTTCCATATAAAGAAATTCAGTACGGTATAAACCGATGCCGGCTGCGCCCATGGTTAATGCATTTTTACTATCTTTCGCTTTACCGATGTTGCCGAACAATTCCACGTGATGACCATCGGTGGTTACCGCTGGCAAATTGGCAGATTCTTTCAATAATTGCAATTCCTTTTGGAAATCTGCCGCTTTCTGTGTATAGCTAGCAAATTCTTCGTCCGTTGGTTCTAGGATAACGTCACCGTCTGTGCCTAGAACGACGGCTCTTTCACTATTGGTGAAAGCCTCAATATCTCCCAGCCCCATAACGGCTGGAATTTCCAAAGTACGCGCCATAATCGCTGCATGGCTAGTCGGACCGCCAGCTGCGGTAACAATGCCTTTCACAATGGATTTATCTAAAGATGCCGTATCGGATGGTGCCAAATCATGAGCCACCAAAATCACATCACCAGTCACGTGCGAAAGTCCACGCGGGTTCATTCCTAGCATATTACGAAGCAAACGATCACCAATATCCTTGATGTCCGCGCCACGCTCACGCATGTATGGGTCCTCCATGCCGAGAAAAATATCCGCGAAGGTATTGATGGTTTGTTCCGTTGCTGCCACCACATTCATAGCCCCAGATTCTACAAGCGCTTTGATGCCATCAGACAAAGATGGATCTTGGGCAATTTGCATATGCGCCTCGAAAATAGCAGCCTCCTCCGGCCCCATTTCATCGAGGGTTTTCTTTCGAATATTATCTAATTGCTTTAATGTGGCCGCCATAGCACCGGCAAATTTTGCAATTTCTTGATCGACTCCGCCCTCTGGCACAATGTAATCAGGAATAACGATTTCTTCTTGTATATATTTGTACACATTGCCTACCGCAATACCGCGGGAACCAGAGATACCTTTAATACGCATGTGGCTCTACCCTTTCTCAATGAAATGTAAATAACTCTATCTTGTATTTTAACATTTATTAGTAAAAGAATAAAGAAATAATGGGCGTGTCAAGACTCTAATAATGGGCGTGTCAAGACTCTATAGAACATGATATAATAATAAATACGAAATTTAAATTTAATAGATTTCAATGATTTTGTACATATGATATTCCATATACAGCAAGGAGTTTATTACATGAAATTAACAAAGATGCACGGTCTCGGAAATGATTTTGTCGTTTTCTCTGATCCTAATGGTGCAAACAAAGATTATACAGAATTAGCTATCAAATTATGCCATCGTCAAACTGGTATCGGTGCTGATGGCCTTGCTATCGTTGTACCTTCTGATGTAGCAGATATTCGCATGCGTATCATCAATTCTGATGGTAGTGAGGCAGAAATGTGTGGTAATGCCATCCGATGCTTTTCTAAATACGCCTATGAACATGGCCAAATCACGACAGATACTTTCACCATCGAAACATTGGCAGGTATCATGAAACCAAGTTTGACCATTGAAAACGGCAAAGTAACACTAGTAACCGTTGATATGGGAAAACCATTCTTTAACAGTAAAGATATCCCAATGGATGTGAACATCGACAAAGTCATCGACTATCCATTGGAACTGAATGGCGAAATAATCCCTGTTAGTTCTGTATTGATGGGTGTTCCTCATACAGAGGTATTCGTAGAGGACGTAACAAAAATAGCTCTTCATACACAAGGCCCTCAACTAGAAACACACCCAATATTCCCTCGAAAAAGCAATATCAACTATGTTGAGGTTGTAAACGACCATCATATCAAAGTCCGTACTTGGGAACGCGGTGCTGGTGCTACACTTGCATGCGGTACTGGTTCTTGCGCATCCGCAGTCATGTCCTACGAAAAAGGTCTGACGGGCCGCGAAGTAGACGTAGAATTGTACCTAGGCACATTACATATCAGCTATCGTGAAGACAGCACCGTATTTATGACTGGTCCTGCAGAAGAAGTATTTGAAACAGAACTCAATATCGATTAATTATTTGGGACTCATATTCACAGCCATAGCTAAGTCGAACACTCCTATAAATCGAATCTAGCTACTAGCTGCAACACATATATGAGTCCCCTTTTAGGTATGACTATGAATTGGTTACAACTACTCAAACAATTACTAGGCCAACGATATCACTTGCCAAGCAATTGGCTGCCCCTATTGGCCTTACTCATTTCCTGCATATTCATCGTTGTATGCGTGGCCAACGGTGTTTCCATTGCCATTGCGCTCATTTTCGTATGGCTCATCATGGCCTATGCGCTCAATCAGTCTGGCTACGATTGGTCTACGCTTATAGATTTTTCAAAAAAAGGGGCCTTTTCCGCCTCTATCGTCATCCAAATTTTCTTGCTTATCGGCTGGCTCACCTCCATGTGGCAGGCATCTGGTACGATTCCTACCATCATATCCGTAGGACTCAGTTTTCTAGAACCGTCACTCTTCGTGGTATGCGCCTTCCTATTGCCTGCTCTCGTGAGTGGCCTCTTGGGTACATCATTAGGCACTGTCGGTACCATTGGACTTGTGCTCATTATTATTGCCAAGGCAGGTGGCATTCCGGCAGACATGGTGGCC
Source organism: Veillonella absiana (assembly GCF_032970865.1). Classification (NCBI taxonomy): domain Bacteria; kingdom Bacillati; phylum Bacillota; class Negativicutes; order Veillonellales; family Veillonellaceae; genus Veillonella; species Veillonella absiana. The sequence continues at coordinate 35,452 of NZ_JAWJZB010000002.1, forward strand.
GGGGCCATCATCGCCGGCGCCTATGTAGGGGATCGCAATTCCCCGCTATCATCTAGTGCGAGCCTCGTAGCAGCCCTCACCCATACATCAGTACCGCGCAATATCGGACCTATGTTTATGAACAGTTTGCCCGCATTGCTTGTTTCCATTGTGCTCTATACGGCTTTATCCTTTATGTATCCACTAGAAACCGCTGAAAGCAACCTAACAGAGCAAATTGCATCCACATTCACCATGACACCAATGTTATGGATACCGGTAGCCATCGTCGTGGCATTATTGCCATTTAAACTATCCATTCGTTGGCCTATCGGCCTCAGCGCTCTCGCAGCATCCGTATTGGCCTATCTATACCAAGGGCACTCAGTCCTAGAACTCATCAACATGAGTTTCTGGGGATTTACATTACCTGTGGACAATCCATTGAGCACCATCATTCACGGTGGTGGCATCAAGGTTATGGCCGAACCAGCTGTATCAATTTTTGTGGCCTGTGCCATCTCCGGCATGCTCGACGGCGTTGGATTCTGGTCTAGCGTCCGCCAATTATTGGAACACGCCCAAACACGGAGCGATATATTCGTGGCGAACGTCATTTTATCCATTATTACTGGCGGCATTGGGTGTAGCCAATCCATTGCCACCGTTATGACCCATTCCATCATGCGCATTACTTATGCGAAACACAAGATTCAAGATAAAGATGTAATGCTCGATTTTGAAAATACGGGCATTGTATTAGCACCGATGATTCCATGGAACATCGCCGCCATGATACCGACGGTTATGATGGACACATCCCTAACTGGCTATATACCATTCGCATTTTATCTATATCTACTACCTCTATTTCATTGGTACCAATTACGAAAACGGTCCATGTAACTATGTACCATGGAATACATTACACGTCCATTAGCTAGCGCCTGATACAATTCAGGCCCATGCACAAATATATTCATTACTCTAACTGCAAGGAGAACAACCATGATTTATACGGTTACCTTCAACCCTTCTCTTGATTACATCGTCCATTTACCAACGCTCACTACAGGTACAATCAACCGTACTGAGGACGAGCTAGTTCTCGCCGGTGGCAAGGGCATCAATGTGTCTATTGTCCTAAATAATCTTGGTATAAACACAACGGCTCTCGGCTTCATCGCCGGATTCAGCGGTGATGAAATCGTACGCCAACTAGGCGAATTCGGTGTGTCCGAACAATTTATCCGCCTCAGCACTGGTCTCACGCGTATCAATGTGAAAGTGAAAGCCACCTCAGAGGAAACGGAAATTAATGGCCATGGACCTATCATATCGGATGACGAACTACAAGCATTGTACACACAACTAGATACTCTGCAAGATAATGACATTCTTGTACTAGCCGGCAGTATCCCAAGCAGTTTGCCTAGCGATATGTACGAACTCATTATGCAACGCATGGAATCAAAAAATATCCGCATCATCGTAGATGCTACGAAAGATCTATTAACAAAGGTATTACCATACAAACCATTCTTGATTAAACCAAATAATCACGAACTATCTGAAATATTTGGTCGCCCCCTATCTACTCAAGATGATTTAGTAGCTGCCGCGAAAGAATTGCAAATCCAGGGAGCACAGCATGTACTCATCTCCATGGCTGGTGACGGTGCTATTCTAATCAGTGCAGACGGTCAAGTATTCACAAGTCTTGCACCAAAAGGAACCTTAATCAACTCTGTTGGGGCTGGTGATTCCATGGTAGCAGGCTTCATCACGGGATACGAACAATCTAATGGCGATTTGCAAGAGGCCCTCTATTGGGGTATCTGTACTGGTTCCGCCTCTGCGTTCTCTACGAATTTAGCCACAAAACCAGAAGTTGAGGTCTTACTTTCAACAATCAAAAAATAATAGTATAATAAAAAGGTTATGATACTCAAGTATTAGTTTTAAAATATTCACTGTAACAATGTAAGAAAGAGGAGTTACATTATGCAAATTACGGATTTACTGAAAAGCCAATCCATTCAGCTCAATGCTGCCCCTGCCACCAAGATTGACGCTATTTATATTCTTGGGGATTTAATGGAAAAAGGCGGCCATTTAGCTGACAAAGATACGTATTTACAAGCCGTATTTGAACGCGAAAATTCTGGTTCCACAGGACTTGGGGAAGGCATTGCCACACCACATGCGAAATCTAGTGGTGTAAAAGATGCCGGCCTTTCTGCTATGGTCGTACCTGGCGGTGTCGATTTTGATAGCCTGGACGGTAATCCTGCGCGATTGTTCTTCATGATTGCAGCCCCAGAAGGAGCTGCTAATACACATGTAGAAGTATTGAGCAAATTAGCAACGATGATCATTGACCCTGATTTCAAAGAAGCATTGATTGCAGCTGATTCTACAGAACGTTTCTTGGCATTAATCGATGCAAAAGAAAACGACAAATTCGACGTAACTGTACCTGGTTTTATTAAAACTGAAGATACCCTAACAGACGTGGCCAATGATATGTCTGCCAACGCCACAACAGTGGCCGCGACAGCTGCAACAGCTACAGCAGAAACTACTGGCGCTAACGAAGAAAAACCATCCGCCAGAAAAGTAAAAGGCCAATATGATGTTTTAGCCGTAACAGCATGTCCTACAGGCATTGCCCACACATATATGGCTGCTGAATCCCTCGAACGCAAAGCCAAAGAAATGGGCATTTCCCTCAAGGTAGAAAAAAATGGCGCTGCAGGTATCAAAGATGCGTTAACACCGGAAGAAATCTCCAATGCGAAATGCATCATCATCGCTGCAGACAAACAAGTAGCACTGGCACGCTTCAACGGTAAACAATTAATCCAGACGAAAGTAGCTAACGGCATCAACAAATCTGAAGAATTATTGACCCAAGCCATGTCTGGCGACAATCCTGTATACCAAGCAATAGCTGACGATACAGCACAAGTAGAAGACTCCGCAAACGACACCATCGGCCGTCAAATCTATAAACATTTGATGAATGGCGTATCTCATATGCTTCCATTTGTTATCGGTGGAGGTATCCTCATCGCCCTCGCGTTCCTATTTGATACATTCGATCCTACCAATCCATCCGGCTTCGGCTCCGGTACTCCATTGGCGGCCTTCTTGATGAAAGTCGGCGGTACATCCTTCGGCTTTATGCTTCCCGTATTAGCTGGTTACATCGCCATGAGTATTGCTGACCGTCCTGGTCTTGCTGCTGGTTTCGTTGGTGGTATGCTTGCTAACCAAGGTGGTTCTGGTTTCCTTGGTGCCTTAATTGCTGGTTTCGTAGCTGGTTATCTTGTATTAGGTATCAAAAAATTAGTATCTGGTTTACCTGATTCTTTGGAAGGTACAAAACCTGTATTATTCTACCCAGTGCTTGGCGTATTGTTCATCGGTATCGCCATTACTTTCATCATCAATCCTCCAGTATCTGCCTTGAACAACTGGTTGATGGAAAGCCTTCAAACTATGGGCACATCTAGCCGTGTTCTCTTAGGTCTTATCTTCGGCGCTATGATGTCCGTAGATATGGGTGGTCCTGTCAATAAAGCCGCTTACGTTATCGGTACTGGTGCTCTTGCTACTGGTGAATACGGTATCATGGCATCCGTAATGGCAGGCGGCATGGTTCCTCCATTAGCCATCGCCCTTTGTACTACATTGTTCCCTAATCGTTTCAGCGAAGCAGAACGCAAATCCGGTCCTACAAACTACATCATGGGCCTATCCTTCATCACAGAAGGTGCCATCCCATTTGCAGCGGCTGACCCTATTCGCGTATTACCGTCTTGCATCATCGGTGCTGGTACAGCAGGTGCCTTATCCATGTTCTTTGAATGCACATTGCGTGCTCCACATGGTGGGATCTTCGTAGTACCAACAATTGGTAATCCATTAATGTACCTAGTATCCATTGCCATCGGTGCAGTGATTGGTTGTGCATTATTGGCCATTTTGAAAAATCCTGTGAAAGCTTAAAATAAGATACATAGCAAAATATGCCCCTCATTGAGACTCGGCTGGAGGAGACCTCCAAGCTCGCTACAATGAGGGGCATATTTTTGCTATTTTAATTTATCCTTTAATACTTTCGACGTGAAGCTAGTAATCAAAATGTCCAATAATGCAATGGTTAGCTCCGAAGAGAAAGGCCTGATAACTAGAGTCTTGAATTATAGTAGTTTACTAGTGTAAAAATTCCCTTATTTTAGGTATGTAATTGGTAAGCTTTCACGTTTTACTTGGCGTTCTTTTAATTCAATTTCTGTTTTACCTAGTAATAAAGAACCTAATGGTTCATAACCGTTCGGTACACCTAATTTTTCAGCGAATGCTGGGTTGTCGCGAAGAGAAACGACAGACATATTCATAGCCACAGAACCTAGACCGATGCTTGTAGCAGCAAGTTGCATGTTTTGAATCATACTCCCTAATGTCCAATATTCGTTAGTTCGAATCATATCTCCAGTGAAGTTTGTATTTGGCATGCCTTCTGTTTGGTGTTTACCAGAAATCAAAATCCAGCAAGCTGCTCCGTAATTATATGTGGGGTAACCTAACTGGCAAAAGCGCTCTGTATTTTCTTCTGCTTCTTTTAATAGCGCTGAATTTGTGATGACAGAAATATGGATATCATGCATAGGAAGTTGTGGAGATAATAGGGCTGTATCTAGCACAGTTTGAATTTCTTGTTCCGTTGGCACTTCGCCAGTATATCTACGAATGCTACATCTTCTTTTTAATGCTTCAAATAATTCCATGTTAGTCTTCTTATTTAATGAATAATCACAAGAGCTTGCACCCAATATTTCTAAATTATTACTGATTCTCTGTTACATTTCGATTATTTCGATACATTAATTATATTTTACACAACCAAATTCGTCAATTTAATTTTACACAATCTAAAAATTAAACTCCTATATACTATTGCTATTAAACAAGCTCTATTGGCAGAGCTATATTACGGAACTTTCACCATGATTTCATACTTTCAGTGTAAAGTATTATAAGAATTTTGATTTTTTACGAACTCAATATAGTTAGTCCCGATGTCGACTCAATTATATTTTTTGGGAGATCAACATGAAATTATCTAAAACCTATTCCATCACGGCCTTGGCTTGCGCCATAGTCATCACTGGTAGCGTACCTGTATGGGCAGCCTCTAACGCAACCAATGCATCTGCAGCAACACCAAACAACGCCATTATAAGTTCCAAAATTAATGATACCAATGCCACGATTATAACTGTCCCCACTGTAGGTCTGGCGTCCGGTACAATTTCACAAATGCCAGTATCAACACAACAGTCTCAAAATAGCACACAACCAGTCGGCACCACTCGTCAAATTACAGAACAGCCCCTAGAAGTGCCATTATCAGCCACAACGCAATCCAACTATAGTTTAACATTTGATGCTAATGCAACATACGAAACTCGCACCGCTACCGTAGATAACAAAACTGTATCTTACCGAGCGTACGAAAACATCCCTTACGTGGCCAATCCAGTGGACGTGAACTACCAATACATGAACATCTACATTCCAGAGGATTATTTCCAAAATAAAAAGGTCGGCAAATACGACGCGAAAACGGCGCCTATTTTCTTACCAAATTCCGTCGGTGGTTATATGCCTAGTACCGCTGCCATTCCTGGTAAAAGCCTCGAAGGAGGCACTGACGCATCCACATATGCCCTCTTTCGTGGCTATGTCGTAGCAGCCCCTGCCACGCGTGGTCGCACAAACAAAAATGAAACAACCGGTGAATACTACGGCAAGGCCCCTGCGGTCATCGTCGATCTCCAAGCGGCTGTAGCCTACCTTCATTCCAATGACAGCCGTATGCCTGGGGATGCGACGAAAATCATCTCCAATGGTACTAGCGCTGGCGGTGCCGTGTCCCTATTATTAGGCGCCACAGGCAACCACAGCGACTACCGTCCATACCTCAACGCTCTCGGTGCCGCTGATGCAAGCACAGACATCTTTGCCGTCGTGGCCTTCTGTCCAATCACCGACCTCGATGCCGCCGATATGGCCTACGAGTGGAATTATCACGATGTGACAACATACAAAAAATCTATGATGGGCCGTGGCATGGTCCCACTAGCTCAAACGGGCTCTGGTGAAAGCTCCGCAACCAAGGGGCAATTACCAACAGCTGACATGGGTAACACACCTACAGAACAGGCACCTATGGCAGTGGCGACAACAAGTACGCCTTCAATGGACGGAAACGCTCTATCTACTAATACATCTAGGAATAACTCTGCCAACATGATTACTCTTAGCGATAGCGATATTTCCTATTCCTATATGCTCAAAGCTCAATACACAGACTACATCAACGATCTAAAATTAAAGGATAGTAATGGCAAAACACTGACCCTCAATAGCGATGGCACAGGTTCTTTCATGGACTATGTAAAATCCTATATCATTGCAGCTGCCAACCGTGCCGCGTCCGAAGGCACAGACATTAGCTCTGCCGATTTTCTAATCAAGGATGCTAACGGCACAATTACAGACGTGGATTGGAAAGCCTACAATGCTCACGTGAGCCGCTCTAAAGCACCAGGTGCCTTCGATAGCCGTGCTAATGATGCTGGCGAAAATAACCTATTCGGTACTACGAAAAAGGACTACGAGCACTTCACCGTGAATGGCGCCCTATTCGACACCACAGATATCTCCGCGACAGGTCCAGCTATTGCAAACCATCATATCATTAAAATGATGAATCCTATGAACTACCTTGGCAACACTGGCGCCACAAACGCTAAATATTACTACATTCGCTACGGCACAGCCGACAGCAACACATCCATCTCTATTCCCATCGTTGTAGGCACCAAGGCACAAAACCTGGGCTACTCCGTCAACATGGAAACACCATGGGAAATAGGCCACCGCGGCGACTATAACCTAGAGGAAATGTTCGACTGGATGGACAACTCCGTCTCTGATGCACGGATGAATCCTACTGTGAAAGCTATAAAAAACAAACTAAAGAAAATATTCTAAAAGCACTAGTAAAGTAAAAAATCCCTATATATACTTCACAGTCGACATTACACCGTTAGGCGTTCCGGAGACCAGCAGTATATATAGGGATTTTGCCGTTTTATCTAGGTTTTACCACTAATCCTTGACCTTGTGGTACAGTTGGATCCATTACAGTCAATAATGTTTCAGGCGTAGCATTAATATCAGTATCATCTCGAACCGCTACTTCAATCAATTGATTTTTATCATAATAAATGTTTTCGCCTTTCATAAAGAATCCGCCTACTAATGTAACAGCAGCCGCCACAACAACAGCACCATTATCATCGGAGCCATATCCATTAATATAGCCATTAAGTGGAACATCTATATTATTAATCGTACGAATCGAAGGACTATCAACTTCTAAATGACCACCACGGCCAAATAAACCATTTCTCTTAGATTTAAGAACAACACCACGTACAACTGTATCTTTTGGGATAGCAACCACATCATTTACCAATAGATTATCAATAGTTTTTAAATTAAATGTATCCCCTACTTTATTTCGTTTTGAACTTACATCATTCTGTAACTCTAAAACAATTTTTGTATCCTTAGGAATATAAAGATTGCCCTTTTTCACCCCAGTCCTCCACGCCCCACGTAGTTCATCCATCCTGACACCGATGGTAGATACTCTACATAGCCACTATCCCCTAAAGCGCACTAGTAAAGCAAAAACTCCCCAGATATACTTCGCAGCCGACATTACACCGTTAGGCGTTCCGGAGGCCAGAAATATATCTGGGGAGTTTGTAATTTTATCTATTAAGCTTCAGGGAATAGTGCAGTGGAAAGATATCTTTCACCAGTATCAGGAAGGATAACTACGATATTTTTTCCTTCGTTCTCTGGACGTTTAGCCAGTTCAGCTGCCGCCCACAAAGCCGCACCAGAAGAAATACCAACGAGTACACCTTCTTGATGCCCGAAGTCTTGTGCTGTATGGAATGCATCCTCATTTTCCACAGTGATGATTTCATCATACAAGTTTGTATCTAATGTATCAGGAATGAAACCAGCGCCGATACCTTGGATTTTATGAGGACCTGGTTTGCCAGTAGACAACACGGAAGAGTCTTTAGGCTCTACAGCTACTACTTTTACACCAGGGTTTTGTTCTTTCAAGAAACGACCTGTACCAGTCAATGTACCACCAGTACCAACACCAGATACAAAGATATCTACAGTACCGTCTGTGTCTCTCCAGATTTCAGGACCCGTAGTTTCATAGTGAACTTTAGGGTTTGCTGGATTAACGAATTGACCTGCTTCGATAGCGCCTGCAGTAGCAGTTACGATTTCTTTTGCTTTCGCAATCGCGCCTTTCATACCAAGGGAACCATCAGTCAACACTAATTGTGCACCGTAGCCGATCATCAATTTGCGACGTTCTATGGACATTGTTTCAGGCATTACAATGATAACTTTGAAACCAAGGGCTGCGCCTACTGCGGATAAGCCAATACCCGTGTTACCAGAAGTAGCTTCTACGATGGTACCACCTGGTTGTAATTCGCCAGATTGGATAGCGTTTTGAATGATTGCTGCTGCGATACGGTCTTTTACAGAACCACCTGGGTTGAAGTATTCCAATTTAGCTAAAATATTAGCTTTTGCCTCATGTTTTGCACCAAAACGAGTAGCTGCCAATAAAGGTGTGTTACCAATTAATTCTACGAAAGATTTTTTTATATTAGACATAATAAATTCTCCTTTTCTCTATAGTTTGAACTATTGTACATAAACGATGTATTAAATAGAGCCATCCCAGTTATCGTATTTAGAATCTAATTTTGCATAGGTCCCATCAATAATATCTTGCAATGTGACCCCTTCTAAATAGTCGTGGATGTAATTTTGCAGGCCTGCCCAGAAACCAACTGTTTTTTCACTAATTACCGTATCTGTGGAAACACCTTCATCCAATGTAGCGATGATAGCCATAGATTCCTCTGTAGCTAACAATACCTCCATAACTGTATATTCTTTTGGGACTTTTGAAAGTTTATATCCACCATACTTACCGCGAATACTATCCACCAATTTAGCTGTGCTCAAACGAGCAACAATACCTTCTAAATATTTTTCAGAAATACCCTGACGTTCTGCTACGGATCGTAAGGATACTGGCTTGTCACTAGCTTGTTCTGCCAAATCTAGCAATACCATCAACGCATAGCGACCTTTAGTAGAAATCCTCATTTTATTTCCTTTCTATGAAAGACAATCATGTAGAATCTGCACATATATAAAGCCCTTCGACTAAAACCTTTTATTTCAATAGGGATTTATTTCATTATAGAATATGAATCAAAAAAATGCAAGAGTTATCTCCTATCTTTTTAAAGTAATATAAAGTTTGGGCTTTAAACAACAGCAAAAGCCCTAGCTGTGAGGACAGCTAGGGCTTTCTGTTGTAATAGTTTGTAGTTGTATTGAGGTTTTATTTTATATACGAGCAATATGAGGGAGGTGCTCGCATATATGAGAGAGTTTGTCGTGCACACCCTTTTAGACCAAAGTGTTCACGGTAATTTGAGTTGTTGTTTTAAGTTGTGTTTGAGTTAAGTTTGAGTTAAGTTTGAGTTGATGTTCCTATACAGGCGCATTGAGGAGGTTAGCCTGTATAGTTATGGTTGGATTATAGTTTACCTACAAGATCCAAACCTGGTTTCAAAGTATCAGCACCTGGTTTCCAACGTGCAGGACATACTTGATCACCATGTTGAGCTACGAATTGAGCCGCTTGTACTTTACGAACTAATTCATCAGCGGAACGACCGATACCCATGTTGTGGATTTCTGCAGTTTGAACGATACCTTGAGGATCAACTACGAAAGTACCACGGTATGCACGAGCGGAGCTTTCATCAAATACACCAAAGAAATCAGCCAATTCATGTTTTTGGTCAGCGATCATTGGGTATTGGATTTTGCCAATGCTAGGAGATGCATCAGCCCAAGCTTTGTGAACGAACTCAGAATCAACGGATACGGAGTACACTTCAACACCAGCTGCTTGCAATGTTGCATAGTTATTTTGAACGTCTTCTAATTCAGTAGGGCACACGAATGTGAAATCTGCTGGATAGAATACGAATACAGCCCATTTACCAAGAACATCTTGTTTTGTTACTGTTTCGATTTCAGGGTTGCGGAACGCTTGTACGGAAAAATCAGGAATTTCTTGTCCAATAATAGCCATTATAGGGCCTCCTTATCATTCATATAGCAACTAAAATTTAATTTTAAGACTGTGTTAGTAGAACCATATCTACCTTTGTCTATATAATAACAAATATCAATACATATTGCAAGAACTATTTTTATATTTTTCGATATATCATTTTTATACAATAAAAGGCCGGTGGACATATGTAATATATGACTCAGCTCGGCCTCTTATTGTAAATCTCTATTCAATTATATTGAAATCAAAGAACTTATAGCTTTAATGATTCTAATAATTCACTAGTAGTATACCCCGCTTTATTTAGCTCAGTTTTACTTTCGGCTTCTTTCAATTTAAGATACACTTCACTTTCAAAAGAAAGATCTTCATAGACCTCCATACTCATACCTCCACATGCACCAAGCAATACACTAATATTACTTATTCTATGTATTATAATGTATCGCAATTATGATTAAAGAACTACATCAATAAAATGATATCCTAAACAATGTTTCTACCAGTCTAGTTACTAGGATTCTAAATAGGTATATCGTTATATCTTCATCAATTAGTATTTTTATTTACGTTTCAACCCTGCATCGCCAGGTTTCCAATTCGCTGGGCATACATGATCACCATGTGCCGCAATTAATTGCGCGGCTTTCACCTTGCGAATTAACTCCTCTGTAGAACGACCAATAGGATTATTATTAACCTCAATGGCTTGGATAATGCCCTTTGGATCTACGATGAAAGTAGCTCGACTAGAGCGTCCAGTTTTGGCATTATATACGCCAAAGAATTCTGCCAATGCATGTGTTTGATCCGCTACCATTGGATATTGAATGCGACCTATGTCCTCAACTGCATCAGCCCAGGCCTTATGGGAATATTCAGAATCAACAGACACCGCATACACTTCTACCCCAGCCTCTTGCAATTCAGCATATACAGCTTGTAACGCCATCTTTACAGTGACGCCGAAATTAAAATCAATCACAGACCTACAGGCGCACCTTCACTATTTAAATCGATTTGAGATGACTTGCGAACGTAATCACCAGCTCTAAAAAAATAGTATCAAAGGAAAAAACAAAAGAGACCAAAAACACCAATCATCGGAGCGAGCTTAGAGGTCCCCTCTAGCCCCACGAATCGCCGGATCACAAAAAATGTATTTAAAGCAAGATAGGACCTATACCTTGTCGAGCGAGCTTAGAGGTTCCCTCTAGCCGAGTCGAGATAAGATATAGGTCCTATCGGTTTATAAAACTATTTTTTTAGTTCCAAGATTGCGTCCACAAAGGATTTAAATAGTGGATGCGCCTTTGTAGGTCTGGATTTTAATTCCGGATGGAACTGTACCCCTACAAAGAACGGATGAGCTTTTACTTCTACACATTCCACCAAACGATTATCAGGAGATGTACCAGAAATAACGAGACCTTTATCTGTCAAAATTTGACGGAATTCATTGTTGAATTCATAACGATGACGATGACGTTCGTAAATCAAATCTTCACCATAAGCTTCGCGTACTTTAGAGCCTTCAGTAGTTTTACATGGGTAGATGCCAAGACGCATTGTACCGCCTTTTTTATCTACATCTACTTGGTCAGGCATCAAGTCGATGACTTTGTATTGTGCTTCTTCATCAAATTCACTAGATGTAGCACCTTCAAGGCCACATACGTTACGAGCAAATTCCATTACTGCAGATTGCATGCCGAGGCACAAACCAAGGTATGGGATGTTGTTTTCACGAGCGTATTGGATAGTGCGAATTTTTCCTTCTACACCACGGGAGCCAAATCCACCTGGTACAACGATACCATCAAGATCTTTGTACAATTCAGCAGGATCATTGGCATAATCATCTAATTCTTCAGAATCAATCCATTTGATATTTACTTTTGTATCAGTAGCAATACCTGCATGGCTCAATGCTTCTGCTACAGAAAGGTATGCATCATGCAAGGCTACGTATTTACCAACTAAACCAACGTTAATTTCACGTACTGGGTTCGAAATTTTATGAACCATGCCTTTCCAATCTTCCATATCGCATGGACGATCTTCAAGACCTAGTTTTTTCACAACGATGCTGTCTAAGCCTTCTTCTTGCATCATCAATGGTACTTCATAAATGCTGTTACAAGTACGGTTTTCGATGATAGCATCAGCATCAACGTCGCAGAACAATGCTAATTTTTCTTTCATATCTTGAGAGATATGTTTTTCGGAACGGCATACCAAGATATCTGGTTGAATACCGATACCGCGCAATTCTTTTACGCTATGTTGTGTTGGTTTTGTTTTCAATTCACCAGCAGCACTGATGTAAGGAAGCAATGTAACGTGGATGTACAATACATCGTTACGGCCTACATCTTTACGCACTTGGCGGATAGCTTCCATGAAAGGCATACTTTCAATATCCCCGATAGTACCACCGATTTCAGTGATTACCACATCAGCATTATCCTCTTTGCCTACACGGTATACATTTTGTTTGATTTCATTCGTTACGTGCGGGATAACTTGTACTGTGCTACCAAGATAATCACCTTTACGTTCTTTATTAATAACAGACCAATATACTTTACCAGCAGTGATATTGGAACGTTTACTCAAGTTAATATCTATAAAACGTTCATAGTGACCTAAATCAAGATCAGTTTCAGCACCGTCATCAGTTACGAATACTTCCCCATGTTGGTAAGGACTCATAGTGCCTGGGTCGATATTGATGTATGGGTCAAATTTTTGAATCGTTACATTGAAACCACGGTTTTTCAACAAACGGCCCAAGGAAGCTGCTGTGATACCTTTACCAAGAGAAGATACAACACCACCTGTTACGAAAATATACTTAGTTGCCATGATGCCTCCCAATTACATTTTTTCCGGAGCGGAAATACCTAATATACCTAAACCTTGACGAAGTACAAGGGCAATAGCTGTGATCAAGCCCAAACGAGCTTGTTGCAATTCACTATCCACACCAATAATACGACCTTGGCGATAGAATGAATGGAACATACTAGCCAAATCGTACAAGTAACGAGCAATGCGATGTGGTGCACGGTGCTCTGCAGATTGTGTGATTTCTTCTGGATACTCAGCCAATTTTTTGATTAACTCAAGCTCTAGTTCGCTCGTTAACGGACTGAAATCAACTGCATCCCATTCACCAAATTTGATGCCTGCGTCACGTACTTGATTATAAATACTATGAATACGCGCATGCGCATATTGAATATAATACACTGGATTGTCATTGCTACGAGATTTAGCAAGGTTAATATCAAAATCGAGCTGGCTATCTAAGGAGCGCATCAAGAAGAAGTAACGAGATGCATCTACACCTACCTCTTCAATCAATTCGTCCAATGTTACTGTATCGCCAGTACGTTTAGATAATTTCACCATTTCGCCATCGCGGAACAATGCCACCATTTGTAATAACAAGATTTCCAATTTATCTGGATCAAAGTCAAAGGCCTGCATCGCAGCTTTCACACGGCATACGTAACCATGATGGTCAGCACCCCAGATATTAATCATTTGTTTAAAGCCTCGTTCGTATTTATTGCGATGGTACGCAATATCCGCTGCTAGATATGTAGGAACACCATTATCACGAATAACAACGCGGTCCTTGTCATCGCCGTACTTAGTAGAATTCAACCATAACGCGCCATCCTTTTCATAGATAGCACCGAGATTTTTAAGTTCATCTACAGCGTATTTAATTTCATCTGTATCATGCAAGGAACGTTCGCTGAACCATTGGTTAAATGTCACTTGGAAATTGCGCAATGTTTCCTCTAAACGTTTCAATTTTTCTTGCAATGCTGTTTCCTTGAACATCGCCACGCGATCGTCAACGGACATAGCGTTCAATGTTTCAAGACCTTTTTCATCGATAATCGCTTGGGCTGTTTCCGTAATGTCATCACCGCGGTACCCATTAGCTGGGAAAACGATATCATTAGGGCCAACTTCGCCTTCGATGTTGCCTTCTTTATCAGGGAATACAAGGTGTTTACCTTGAATTTCTTGGAATCGCGCCTCTACGGACATCGCCATATTGTCAATTTGGTTACCCGCATCATTGATGTAATATTCAGCTTGTACGTTGAAACCTGCGGCACGAAGCAAGTTTACCAATGCACTACCATAGGCAGCGCCACGACCATGGCCTACATGTAATGGACCAGTTGGATTCGCACTCACATATTCCACTTGCACTGTGTCTTGACTACGAGTTGGTTGTACACCATAATTGTCGCCAGCCGCTAGGATGGCTTTCAACGTATCGTATACCATGTCAGATTTCAAGAAGAAATTGATGAAGCCTGCACCAGCTACCTCAGCACGGTCAAGCCAATCAAAGTCCATGTTTGCTACAAGAGCATCAGCAATAGCACGAGGATTTTGACGCGCCACGCGAGCGGATTGCATAGCAATGTTACTAGAGAAATCGCCGAATTCCTTTTGAGGAGGCACTTCAAGTACGATTTCTGGGTATTCCCCTGCTGGCAATGCCCCACTGGCAATCGTTTTTTCTAAGGCCGTCTCAATTCCTTGTTTCAGGATTTCTTTCATGTCCATGCTCTTTATCCTCCCGTACATGAATATCTAATTGATTATAAAATTGCCATTCCCCTTGAATAGAAATGTCATATCCTAAATGAACAAACCCAACGAGGCCATCCTCAGCAGATGTACCCTTTTCTGGGAAATTCATGGTTAATTCGTGTGTTTTTACCGCCATATGCATATCACCATACGGTGTTTCATAAATGGCTTCGCGTTCTTGACCACGGATATATTGATGGCGCATATTCACCGCCCCAGTCCGCATCAACACGATGGAATCAGGGTAGATCTTAATTGTCGTTTTTACACCATCCAAACCCGTCACGCTGGATTCCTCATAACGCACATATTGCACGCCATTTTTTTCATAAAAACTGCCTGGTGAAATCAATTCCACCACGGTATCTTCGCCATTCATATCACGCTGCACGCTCTTCACGGACACTAATACGCGTTTCATGATTCACTCCTTTGCAGTCATAACATTATCAGTTCATTATACCACAGAAACAATTCGATTTATATATTATTTACAATGACTTGTATTCACATTTTCGAGGCCCCATTGTTCACAATGAATTCGCCTCGTCAATCTTGTCACCGTCATCGAGATTTGCACTTAATGCTAATTTCTTCTCCCGTGAAAGCTGCTTCACAGCATATTCTCGAGACTGTGCCTCCTGCTTGATGTCAAATGCATCAAACCAAACGAGCTTCACAGGCCTACGGGATTTTGTGTACTTTGCACCGCCCTTAATTTTGCCATTATGAGCGCGCATCCGTCTTCGTAAATCCGTTGTCCAACCAGTGTACAAGGTGTCGTCTGCACAACGTACCATGTACGTAAAATATCGTTTCTCTTCTACAATATTTTTTGTAGTTTTATTTTGACGTTTTTTTGACGATTTAGGTGACTCACTTTGTGTTGCTCGATTCATTGGCTCTATTTTAGACGCTGTCATTTTCTTGGCAGCACTTTTTCGAGCAACACTTTGAGATTTATTTTTTCGTGTTGTTTTGGCTTGCGTCATCGGTAATAGGCTCCAATGTAATGCCTTTAATTACTACAGGTTCCACTGGTTTATCTTGTTGGTTTGTTTTCACCTTGCCAATTTTTTCAACCACATCCATGCCTTGTACAACGGCACCAAAGATCGTATGTTTATTATCTAACCAATCTGTTGGACCCAATGTAATGAAGAACTGGGAACCTCCAGTATTGGGACCACGGTTCGCCATAGCTAACACGCCCATTTTGTTGAAATGCAAATCTTTCACAAATTCGTCTGGAATCGCATAACCAGGACCACCTGTGCCATTGCCATTAGGATCTCCTCCTTGGATCATGAACCCTTCAATAACGCGGTGGAACACTAAATTATCATAATAACCTTTTTTCACAAGGTACTCGAAATTTTTAACTGTAATTGGTGTTTTGGAACCATAGAGGCGCACTTTGAAAGTCCCGTAGTTCGTGTTAAACACTGCATATTCATCCGCGATTGGTTCACTCGTAAAGTTTGGCATTTTGTTAGCAGATTCAGCATTCACTGTTTTCGCATCCACGGCTGCTTGTTGACTGCCACACGCAGTCGCCGTAATTAATGCAAGACCAAGAGCTACACATGAGAAAATACGTTTAATTTTTTTCATTATAGGTTCTCCCATTTCGATTTATATATCTAGAAACAATTTTTCAATCATTCGTTTTCATTTTGTTTTTTACAATAAAGATAAGCCGCTCAAAACCATGAGCGGCTTACTTAATTATTATAGCATATATTTTTGTGTTTGCGGCAGAAATCACGCTAAAATTTCATCGTAATTTCCCATACTTTTTCATTGCAACATCCTATATGATTTCGTTGCTGATTTCCACCAAATTACCATCTGGATCACGTATGTAAACAGACATCAACGGATGTTGTGCACCAGTTCGTTTTACTGGACCTTCTTCGATAGGCGCTTGATGCTTATTTAATTCCTCCACCACGATTTCTAATGGCGTATCTGTGAGAAAACACAAATCTGCCGAACCAGGTGTAGAATGATTAGCCTTTGGTTCAAATTCGCGGCCCACCTCATGCAAATTAATTTTGGAATCACCATAGGCCAAGGCCTTGCGATTTGGGCCAAAGGTAATAATTTCCATTCCAAGCACATCATGATAAAACCATAATGTTTTTTCAAGGTTTCGGACCGTTAGTACAAAATGGTCTAAAGATTTTATATTCATACTACTTAACCCATCCAAAATGCCGGCACGCATGCAAAATGCCATCTTTATTACAATCCGTAGTGACATAGTCAGCCTTCGCCTTCAGCTCAGGGCGAGCATTGCCCATGGCAATATTGAGCCAATTAGGGCTGAACATGGATAGATCATTGTAGCCATCGCCGAATACAACGGCTTGGTGTTGTTCCATGCCAAAGTATTCTAGCATTTGTCGAACACCGAGTGCCTTTTCCATTGGTTCATAGAGTACACAACCTTCGCCATAGCGAATGAGTTTGTGAGTCATGCATTCGATGTCTTTTTTCTCTTCTTCACCATCTTGGAAAAACACATATATTTTATAAAACTCCTCTACAGTGTGGAAATCAAAGTCTAGATCCACAATCGTTTTGAATACATCCCAGTCTGGATGCCACTCTAAAATTTGTTTATATGGCGTGATGCGCCCCAGCTTGTTGCGGTCCGTCACAGCCCACGGGATATTGTAGCTTTCAAGATATTCTAAATAATTAATGCACTGTTCACGATTCATCCCAATCATGGAAATCAATTCACCGTCTACAGTAATACTATGACCACCATCAGCTACGACATTCGTAATATTTGCCATTTCCGCAAACCGCAATGCATCCACTTGAATACGACCAGTGGCAAGGGCTACCTTATGACCTTGTCGTTTTAATTCTTCAATACAATATTGTGCAGAATCAGGGATGATTCCTTCTGGCCACATGGCCAAGGTATTATCGATATCGAAAAAGAAAAATTTCTGTTCCACCATAACTCCTATTCTTCACGACCTGGCATGAGTTTGAAACGTTCTTGTTGTTCTACATCAGGATATTTTTCACGGTCCACATCACTGGCAAACATATCAAGAGGTCTAATGAAAGTTCTCCGTTCACCATACAATTGTTGGTACACCACGAATTGTTCGCCTGTTTCCGAATGCGTTGCAATATCCATTACATAATAATACATACCCTTAAAATGGCGGTATAGTCCACCTTTTACAATCGTTTGCGCCATAGGACACCTCATTACATGGATTCTAATTTCAACATGGCTTGTTCCATCATGTCACGGGTGATTTCATAAGGACTAACGACCACATCATTAACAGATAATGCTTTATCAATAATATTTGGAATATAATCCTTTGTTAAATGTAAATGCTCTAATTTGCGAGGCCAACCAATTTCTTTATACACTGGGTACCAACGATTGAATTCGTCCATTTGTTGATCCACTAGTAAAAGCACCAATACACCGTAAGATACGAGTTCCCCATGCAAATGTTTATGTTCCGTTTCAGGATTTGTAGCACAACCATAACAGGTAGCGTGAGCTACATTACTATTATAGTCCTCTCGCAAAGAGCCGGATACAATAGCTGTAGTGAACACAACGGACATAACCATCTCATCAAACGCAAGGGATCGTTTTTTTGCTTTATTATCAGCAATGGCCTGTACAGCATATTTCAAAATTGGTTCTGCACACATAGGTGCTACCATGAGACCCAATTGGGAATTGTAGGTTTTCTCACGATTACGAGAAGAAAACTCTGTTTCATAGCGCTTTGCAATGGTATCGCCCATGCCAGCCCATAAATATCGTTCTGGGGCTTCCACCAAAATTTGAGCATTAATAAAATTATGCAATGGTGGATGTTTCACAAATGCCATTCCAAAGAATACATGATCTGGTGTATACACAGCTGCCGCTTCAGAACTAGCCGCACAAGTAGCAGCAATGGTAGGAAATGTAAAAAATGGTTTATCCTCTAATTCGATGGCTACAACTTTTACCAAGTCCATTACCTTACCGCCGCCAACAGCAAACATGAAATCAGCTTGTTTTACTTCATCCATACTAGCAATTTCACGAGCTCGTTCATACGAACACTCCCCACCGCCAGGAATTTCTGCAAGGATTTCAATGCCCTCCTTGTCTAACACAGGGCGTAAAATAGGCATAGCTACAGACAAAGCTGTAACACCACCAATGATAGCCACTTTATTACCATAAGGGGCCGTAAATTCTGGCACCTTGTCATATACCTCATGACCGCCAAAACTATAGGACGGCAACCGATGTGTTTCTCTCATATATATTCTCCTAAAACAAGAAATTTACTTCTAAAAGCTATTTTATAAAAAAACTCCCCAACTAGTGGGGAGTTTTATAATTAACGTATTATGACCACTATATATTAACTATATCACTTGGTCTAATTATATGGCAATTAAGGAAAGTATAAAAGTACTTAATTAACCGTCAAAATTAATAAATCCTTTGAGTCTATTGGATAAAGCTCAAAATTATTTAGCTTTCACTATAGATTTATGAATCATACCAATGATAAAACCTACAATAGCAAAGCCAATCCAACCCATACCTACCATATGGAATGGTACATAATCTCTAAATACAGATTCTAAGAATCCTGGTGCAAGACTCGCTGCCTCAAGACCACTCATCAAGGCAGAAATCATAGTAAGGCCTATAGTCCATGCATAAACACAACGACGGCCTTCAAATAGACTATTCATCAAAGCTAATCCAATAATAACAATAGTCAATGGGTATAACAACATCAATACTGGAATTGCTGCACTAATGATAGTTTTCAATCCGTACATACTAAAGAATAGTGATGCTAATGAGAAGATAACAACATATGTTTTATAGCCAATACCAGAATAAATAGTACCAAAGTATGCAGAACAAGAGGTAATCAAACCAATACTTGTTGTTAAACATGCTAAGAGTACAATAATACCCAAGATAATGCCACCGAAATCACCAAACAAAAATTGTGCGCTGTGACTTAATACAGGGGCCCCAGTATCAAATAAACCAAATTGTTCAACGCTAGTAGCGCCAATCATGGCAATAAAAATATATACAACACCTAATAAAGCTACTGCAACTGTACCAGTTTTAGTTACAGCTGATGTAATTTGTTCCTTTGTATGAGCGCCTGCTAATTTAACAAAGTCAATAACAAGTACGGCGAAACAAATAGATGCGAGAGCATCCATTGTATTATAACCATCAAGAAAACCTTGCAAAACAGCTGAACCAGTTGTTACATAATTACCTTGTGCTACAGAATAACCACCAATTGGTGTGATAAATGATTTAATAATCAACAATACAATAACTGTTAATAATGCTGGTGTTAATACTTTACCAATACGATTAACGAGTTTATGCGGATTAATAGACAACCACAAGCTAATAGCAAAGAATGCCACTAAAAATACGGTTTCTTCCACAGAACCAGCATTCTTGAAGAACGGTTTTACTGCGATTTCATAGGATACGGTCCCAGTTCTAGGAATGGCAAAGAATGGTCCAATAGATAAATATAATAATACCGTATATAAACGACCATACAATGGTGATACGCGACCAGCTAATTCTTCAGCATTTTTACAACCAGAATAGCCCATAGCAATAACGCCTAACAATGGCAAGCCTACGCCTGTTAAGATAAAGCCTAAAATAGCCCATCCAACGTTGTCCCCAGCCTGCTGGCCTAAAGAAGCTGGAAAAATTAAATTTCCCGCTCCAAAAAATAGTGCGAAGAGCATCATGCCGATTGCGGCATATGCACTTGTTGAAAGATTTTTCATCGTGTCCATGAGTTTCTCCCTTTCTTCATTTATAGATGCGCCCAGCATCATATACAATTATCAGACTTCTACTCAAAGGAATAGAAGGAAACTCACTTTTTTCTCATAATAGAATCGACGTCCCCAATTAATCATCGATTTCTAGCCAACTACTTTGTGTTATAAAATACGTACTACATCTAACCTAATATGTATTGATTGCTTCCTTTTATGTATTCAATCGCTTACGCACGTTCACTTTCACATCGTAGAATGTGCTGCCATCACCTTTATCGGTAAGTCGGTCAGCGGTTACTATATTTATATTACCATGTTTATCACTAGATTGTCTCTGCCACCATACACCTAATGTAACTACAGTGCCAGGTTGAATATGTCTATTTATACTTACAGGAATCTGCAAAGACCCTCGTTCATTGTAAATCTCTACCCAGTCACCATCTTGAATATCGAGTCGCTCCGCATCCCCATCATTCATACGCAAGTCCATTTGATTGCCTTCATCCAGTAATTCGCAGAAACTAGAGTCCAAAATTCGGATGTCATTTCCATTGATGAGCCAAAATTCTGCATCATCACCGTATGGCGCAAAATAATCAGGCAATGCCGGTGTTTCATTAGGATTCAAAATTTCAATTTTACCAGATGCCGTTTTAAACTGCATTTTATAATTGTCTGGCAATACAGCTTCCACAGGTTCACCAGCAAGGATTTTCTTCTTCTGATCCTCACTAATTGTATCTGCATCAGAAACGATGATTTCCACTAGTTCTCTATCTGAAAGTTTAAACACATCATCATCTAGCCCCATGCGACGAGCCAATTCAGAGATGACTTGCCAATTAGATCTTGATTCACCTACAGGCGAAATGGCTTGGTAACCTGTCCCTAGCGAATAATGTCCATAAGAATTATATACATCATCGTGTTCTACTGATGATGTGGCAGGTAAAATAATATCTGCATAATCACACGTATCCGTATAAAAACGTTCATGCACAACTGTGAATAGATCTTCTCGCATTAAACCTTTACGTAATACATTTTGATCTGGTAAGGTATTCGCTGGATTTGATGAAAAAATATATAAGCATTTAATAGGCTTGTCCGTATTATAGGCTAACTCAGGTCCTAGCTTAACCATCGGAATCTTACGTTTCTTTTCTGTAGGTATCTGCCATTGTTGCATGACACGTTCACCAAGGAAACTAGATCCTGCAGAACTAGTAAGAACACCGCCACCTTGTTTTTCATAAGCACCCACGACAGCTGCCAAACAAACCACAAGACGGATTGTCATCGCTCCATTACCATAACGAGATGGGCCACTACCTATCCGAATAAATGGAGCCCGCGCCTTGGCAAAAGCATGAGTCAATTCATGCAACCGTTTGGGACTGACACCCGTAATAGATTCCACATACTCAGGTGTATATTTCGGCAACACTTGAGCGACCAGGTCATCATATCCTTGCACATATTGATTAATAAATAGTCTGTTATCTAAACCTTCACGCGCCATAATATGCATCATGCCAAGCGCTAATGCACCATCACTGCCGGGTTTCACCAATACATGTTCCGACGCTGATTTGAATGTATAGGTCTCATGAGTATCAATAGCCCAAATAGTAGCTCCATTCTTTTTTGCCGCTTGTACATCATGCAGGAAATGAATGTCCGTAGCTGCTGCATTAATCCCCCACAAAACAATAAGGTCACTATGCTGAGCCTCTTGTGGCTTTGTAGCTAATGTAGCGCCCATAACAGATTTCCAACCTTCTTTTTTGGCTGGGGCACAAATGCCACGGTCTTGATCAGTTGAACCGATACGACGAAAGAAAAAGTCTGCTGCCGCCTTTTGTACGAGCCCCATCGTTCCCGCATAGGAGTAACGCATGATACTTTCACTACCGAATTGATCAATAGATCTTTTAAATTGTTCTACTATTGTATCAAAAGCTTCATCCCAGGAAATAGGTTCGAACTCCGATGGGCCTACGCCTTTTTTCCCAATACGCTTCATAGGCGTCGTCAAACGTTCTGAGGAGTGGATGGTTCTTTCGTAATGAACCATTTTAGGACATAATGTCCCCCTTGTGAAAGTATGATTAGGATTGCCTTTTACGCCCACTACCTTATCATCCTCAACTTGTAGTAACAAGCCACAAGCATCGGGGCAATCGTAGGGACATACAGAAGTAACTTCTTTCATAAGATACCTACCTTTATATAAACTAGATATGTTACTACGCCATTAACAACTATAATATGTTTCATATTATACAACGATAACACTCTGTCTGTAACTATAAAATCAAATTCCATAATAATTTCTCCGTTTATAAGGCTTCATTACATCTTATATACCGATATGCCGATATAAGTGTTAATTATATTCATCATATAAAATTATGAGGTCCCCAAGTATAACTTATAGTAATACACTGTATATAAATTTCATAAAACTTCAAAAATACCGCGTGTTTCTAGGCTACTTACCATTACATAATAGATAATCAACCTCCTTTAATATCTTCTTTAATATCGATACATATAAATACAGTAATTATACACTATTTTTTATCTATGTTATTAATTTTATCGATGTCATTATCTAATAATCCCAATATATATCTACATTTCTAGGTACATCTATTTATGGTATATGTCATGACTTTTTTAAATGCTTTTCATAAAAATACGAAAAATATTCCATTTTTTCACCCAACCTATAACCAAAACGCATAACCAACAATCTTTAGTAATAATCACGTTTTTTATAAAACACGTACTCTTCATCATGGATATTTGTCCAGCATCTATGCATATTAAGTAATGTGAATAGCCCCCGAATCTATTCACCACCGTATATTTCTGTGCTATACTGACAGTGTCATTTGAGAGAATATACAACGCTACAAACTAACTATGAGACAGTATGAAAGATGATATGAGGATTAGTCTTTCAAAAGGTTAGTTAACTAGGTTGCCTATATTCCGGTACATTTTTAACTGAGAAAGAGGTTTTAACAATGGCGGACAACAAAAACACAGTGCTTTTCCCTTATGAAACTCTTAAAAAACTTTGCATGGATGCATTCCAAAAATTCGGTTTCGACGAAAAAGAAGCTGACATCATCCAAGACGTGCTTTTGACTTCTGACTTGTTCGGTATTCAAAGTCATGGTATGCAACGTATGGTTCGTTACCACAAAGGTATCACTAATGGCTTGATCGACATCAAATCTAAAGGCGAAGTTGTTTTCGAAACTCCAGTATCTGCAGTTATCGATGGTAAAGACGGCATGGGCCAAGTTTTAGGTCACAAAGCTATGGAAATGGCTATCGAAAAGGCTAAAACTTCCGGTGTTGGTATCGTATCCGTTCGTAACTCCAACCACTATGGTATCGCTGGTTACTACGCAAAAATGGCTAGTGACCAAGGCTTAATCGGTTTCTCTTGTACAAACTCCGAAGCAATCATGGTTCCTACATATGCTCGTAAAGCTATGCTTGGTTCCAACCCATTAGCTTGGACAGTACCTGCTGATCCAGTTGATTTCTTCTTCGATTGCTCCACTACAGTAGTAACTCGTGGTAAATTGGAAATGTACAACAAAATGGGCAAAGCTACTCCAGACGGCTGGGCAGTTAACAAAGATGGTGTTCCTTCCACAGATGCTGCTGAAGTATTGGGTAACATCTCCCGTCACGAAGGCGGCGGTATCCTTCCATTAGGTGGTGCAACAGAAGTTCTTGGCGGCCATAAAGGTTATGGTAACGGCATGATTGCTGAATTGTTCTCCTCCATCTTGTCTCAAGGTGCTACAGCTAACAAATGTATGGTTGGCGGTCGTTCCAACATCTGCCACGGTTTCATGGCAATCAACCCTGCATTCTTCGGTGATGCTGCAGAAATCAAAAAACACTTCTCCACATTCTTACAAGAATTAAGAGAAGCTCCTAAAGCAGCTGGTCAAGACCGTATCTACACTCATGGCGAAAAAGAACATGAATCCGTAGCAAAAGTTAAAGCTGAAGGTATCCCTGTACTTAACGGTACAATGGTAGAAGTACTTGATCTTTGCAACGAATTAGGCTTAGACTTCGCTTCTTACTTTGGTGACTACAAACCAGAAGCTCCTCAAACAATGTTCAAAGGCAACTACTAATCCTTTGATTTTCATATCAAACGAAGTATGCCCTAACTAGGACAAAGTATAGTAATAGAATGGGACATAAACCACGTTTATGTCCCATTTATTTATTACTTGATTTACATCCATGTCTGTTAGTTCTTATATTATAATCTATAATTGTTAACATCTAACTCATGAGATGTATATTTTTTTGATGCTTATATCACTTTTTCTTCTATGTTCTCAAATCTATGTCATGCTGTAAGGTAGACTCTTACAATATGTCCTGCAATTATTATATCTTTATGTATTACCTTATATTACATCCACTTGTAATATAATCTTGAAACTAGAATGTAAAATTTGCAGCTATCAAGTGTCCTATAGGCATTTAGGATAAAGTTACCTATTCTTGTTTTACCGTGAAAGGATGATTTCACATATGACTACTTTATTAGCCTTATTACCAATTCTATGGCTCATTGTAGCCCTAGCAATCCTAAAAGTTCCAGCTTGGAAAGCCTGCGGTATCGCAGCTATTGGTTCTTTCATTATCGCTGTATTCCCATTCGCAAAAGCTCCTAGCATCATGTTTTCTGGTGCATTAGAAGGGGCTGCTCTTGCCATTTGGCCAATTCTTTTAGTTATTACAGCCGCTATTTTCACGTATAATCTTGTGGTTCACACAAAAGCAATGGAAACAATCAAAACTATGTTGTCTTCCGTTACATCTGATATGCGTGTACTTGCATTATTACTTGCATGGGGCTTTGGCGCTTTCATGGAAGGTATGGCTGGCTTCGGTACTGCCGTTGCTATTCCTGCCGCTATGATGGTTGCTGTAGGTTTTAATCCATTGAAATCCATTATTGCTTGTTTGGTAGCAAACTCCGTTCCTACAACATTCGGTTCCATTGCGATTCCAACAACAACATTGGCTTCCTTAACAGGTCTTAACCCAGTTCATCTTGGCACTTATATTTCCGTGCAATTATTCATTCTTAACATTATCGCACCATTCTTCGTAGTTGCTATCATCGGTGGTGGCTTCAAAGCTCTAAAAGGTGTATTCTTGACTACATTATTAGCTGGTCTTGCATTAGCAGTTCCTGAGCTTGTTATTAATGCAGCAGTTGGCCCTGAATTATCTGTAATGGGATCTTCCCTTATCATCATGGGTGTAATCATCGCTTGTGCAAAAGCAATGCCTCCTAAAGATCCAGAATACCAAGTTGAAGCAACTAGTGCTCCTGCTGTATCTTCTAATGAAGGTCTAGTAGCAGCTATGCCATTCATCTTGATTGTAATCTTGTTATTGGCTACTTCCAAATTGGTTCCAGCTATCAATGGACCTTTGGCTGCTATTAAAACAGCAGTGCCAATTTACCAAGGCGCCGGTGCAAAACCTTACACATTTGTATGGATTGCCACACCTGGTATCATGATTTTCATCGCCGCTTTCATCGGTGGTTTCATCCAAAAAGCTGGTTTTGGCGAAATGTTAAAAGTATTAACTACTACAGTTAAAAACTTGAAATTCACTTATGTGACTATTATCTCCGTTGTTATGACAGCAAAATTAATGACATACTCTGGTATGACTAATGAAATCGCCACTACATTAGTTAGTGCAACTGGTAACATGTACCCTGCATTCGCTCCATTAATTGGTGCGTTGGGCGCGTTCCTTACTGGTTCTGGTACAAATGCAAACGTATTGTTTGGACCTCTTCAAATCGATGCAGCAAAAGCGATGGCTCCAGACTATGCAGCACTTCCACTTTGGCTAGCAGCTATGAACTCCGGTTCTGCTGGTACAGGCAAAATGTTCTCCCCTCAAAGTATCGCTATCGCCATCGGTGCCGTAGCACCTGCTTTGGAAGCATACATTGAAGCGAACAAATCTAAAATCGACGACAGCAAAGCTAAAGAATTACGTGATAGCATCGCTGCTAACGTAATCATGACAACTGTATTGAAATACTTCATTATCTTCATCGTAGCTAATGGTATTATTTCCTACTTCGGTCATAACTTCATCTCAGCTATTGAACAAATATTGTTAAAATAATCGAGATCATGTTCATCCCGATTATCTAATTGTACAATTCAATAGAATGACTAAGGTCCTAACTTTCCCCCATGAAAGTTAGGACCTTTTTGTGCTACAATAAACGTACCATTATTTCTAGTACTATTATGATTGTTTGCTCGCTAGCACCACGCTGACAGCCTCGCAACAATAAAGATAGTGCTATTTTCGGAGGATTCATGAAAGAAGAATTACAAACAAAAGTACCATTTTCAATGATCATATTTTTAGGTTTACTCACTGCTATCACACCATTAGCAACAGACTTATATTTGCCAGCATTACCAATTATGCCTAGCGAATTAAACACTAGTGCCTCAAATATTCAAATGACCATTGGCATCATGACCATCGGTCTAGCTATCGGCAACCTTATTGGCGGTCCTATTAGCGATATGTTTGGCCGCAAAATGCCTCTCATCCTCGGCAATCTATTATGTGTAGCCTCCAGTATTCTATGTGCGATAGCCCCTAGTGTAGAACTATTACTAATAGGTCGCTTCCTACAAGGCCTCACAGGTGCGTTTAGCGTTGTTATCTCCAAGGCTATCGCCAGAGATTATGCCAAAGGTCCAGCACTAATCAAATTATTTGCCACCCTCATGATGGTCAACGGCCTCGCCCCTGTCATTGCACCACTCATTGGTGGTCAACTACTATTATTCACAACTTGGCGAGTTATATTTGTTATCCTCGCCATATTCTCTACCATCTTGATGATTTGGTCTATGATTTATAAGGAAACATTGCCACCAGAGAATCGCATTGACGGCGGACTCACTACTTCTTTTAAAGTATATGCTCAATTACTTCGCGATCCCTCATTTTTAGGACAAAGTCTAATCCAATTCTTTGCCTTTGGGGCCTTCTTCGCTTACATCACAGGTTCGTCCTTTGTATATCAAAATATTTACGGCCTTAACGCCCAACAATTCAGCTACATGTTTGGCATCAATAGTTGCGGGATTATTGCTGCCGGTGCCATTAGCGGGCGTCTCAGCAATGTCATCACAGATAGTCAATTACTACGGTTTAGCTTGTTCCAACTCGGTATTGGTAGTATTCTATTTTTACTGGCTATGCTCTTAAAGTTCCCACTCATACCTACGGCTATTATTTTGTTCTTCACCGTATGCACGGTAGCACTCTTCGGTTCTGCGAGCTTTGCCATGGCTATGCAAAAATACGGGAAAATGGCAGGCAGTGCCTCTGCCGTCCTCGGTTGTTTCTCCAACGTTTGTGCCGGCATCGTGGCCCCACTCGTTGGCATCGGTGGTAGTTACACCGGGGTGCCAATGGGTATTGTTATGGTTTTATGTTCTGCATTAGCATTACTTTGTTACTATTTACTAGTCGTAGAAAAATCAAATATACATTAATACTAAAACCAAAAACCATGGTATACCTCAAAGTTGATTCATCTTATATGAATCAACTTTGAGATATACCATGGTTTTTATATTGCATATACTAAGAATACCTATTTCTAGCAATACGATACTTACTCAAACATAGTAGACAGTAATAACTTCAGTCGATTTGCTTGATTGACCGCACTAGCGCCTGGGTCATAGTCGATGGCGGCGATGCGCACATCTGGATAGGCCTCGGACAAGGTACGAACCATACCTTTACCACTGACATGGTTTGGCAAGCAACCGAACGGTTGTAGACAAACGACTTGTTTAGCGCCTTTTTCGATGAGGTCAATCATATCGCCAGTAAGGAACCAGCCTTCACCGCATTGGTTACCGAGGTCGATATATTGAGCCGCCTCTTTGGCCACTTGTGTCATCCGTTGTAATGGATCAAAGTGTTTGCTCGCAGCCACAGCTTTGGCATATGGTCTACGGTATAGCTCAAGAGCCTCACGGGCGAGGGAACCAAAGAATCCAGATAACCACGTACCATCTAAATGTTTAGCACGGTAAGTACTATCCATTGCGCAGTACAAGAAGAAATCAAGGAGACCGGAGGTGACGACTTCGCCACCTTCTTTTTCGATGAGTTCGTTGATATGGTTATTGGCGCTTGGATGGAATTTAACGTAAATTTCACCGACAACGCCGACACGAGGTTTTTGCGTGTCTTTCACCATCGGTAACGTATCGAAATCGTGGATGATTTCCTTGAGATAGTTGCCATATTGGCGAAGGCTCGCCTTGGTAATATTGGCGCGCAGTTTTTGAACCCATTTGTCACATAGCTCATTGGCCGCACCCGCCACTTGTTCGTAAGGGCGTGTAGCCAATACGCATTGCATCAACGCGTCGCCATACACAACGGCTTGGATCATGCGATGTAAGAAGGATTTGGACAAGCGGAAGCCTGGTTGACGTTCCATATCGCTGGCATTCAAGGATAGAATTGGCACCTGTTTGATGCCCGCATCGATAAGGGCCTTGCGCAAGTAGCCGATATAGTTTGTAGCACGGCAACCGCCACCCGTTTGAGAAATGATGACCGCCGTTTTATTCACATCGTATTTGCCGGACAATAGGGCCGACATCAACTGCCCCACCACGATGATGGCCGGATAGCACGCATCATTGTTGATATATTTCAAACCCGTCTCGATATCTTCACGAGTTGGGGCTGGCAACATTTCAAAATCATAGCCTTCATGACGAAGCACTGGTTCTAACAAACTAAAATGCAATGGTGACATTTGGGGCACCAAGATTTTATAATCCTTCGCCATTTCGTCCGTAAACACCGCACGATCATAACTGTATTCAGGAACCGCAGGCACGTCCTCCATCGGAATGATTGGCGCCTCTGGATTGTGATGTTGCCTTAAACTACGTTCCATCACGGATTGTAATGAACGCAAACGAATCGTCACAGCCCCGAGATTTGTACCTTCGTCAATTTTGAGGACTGTATGGATTTTATGTTTTGCGGACAAAATATCCTTCACTTGGTCCGCTACGATGGAATCAAGGCCGCAACCAAAGGAGTTGAGTTCTACGATTTCAAAACCTTCTGTACGACTCACGAATTCCGCAGCACGATACAAACGGCTGTGATAGGTCCATTGGTCAACAACACGCAATTGTGTCACTGCTTGGCCCAACGGCGCCACCCCATCCTCTGTGAGAATGGCCATACCCAAGGAATTGATGAGCTCTGGAATGCCGTGATTGATACCAGAATCGAGATGGTACGGACGACCAGATAGCACGATAGTCGGCACCTGTTCCGCCACGAGGCGAGACACGGTCTTCTTTGTCATCTCTTGATAATCATGTTTCCATGTATCCTGTTCCGCCCATGCGGCATCAACGGCGCTGGCGATATCCTTTTTATTCACATCCATGAAAACAAGGGCTTTCACCAATGCAGGAATCAAGGATTTTTTATCCGCTAGTGGAAGGAATGGGGATTCAAACGGAATGTCCTGTAGCACGTCTTGCATATTATTTTTGATGAGTTCCGGATAGGAAATCACCATCGGACAATGGTAATTATTGTCCTTGCTATATTCCTTCGGCCCATGTTGAATGCATGGATACCAAATGAAATCAATCTGGCTGTTTGCGAGCTCACGAATGTGACCATGAACGGCCTTCGCTGGATAGCACGCCGTGTCGGATGGAATCGTATCAAGGGCACTGTTGTATTGATCCTTCGTCGTCGCCGATGAAAGCACCACCTCACAGCCGAGGTTATTAAAGAATGTGAACCAGAACGGGAAATCCTCGTACATATTGAGGACACGAGGGATACCAACGCGAAGTTTTCCCTCGAATTCTGGGATATTTTTCTTAAGATAGTAATCGAAAATGCGGCGCAATTTGATGTCCACAAGATTTGGCACCGTCTTATGCTTCTCTTGAATCATATCGCCGGCGCCACGATCACAACGATTTCCTGTTACATATTTACGGCCGTCAGAGAAGGCATTGATGGTGAGCATACAGTTGTTGCTACACACCCCACAATTGCGCATCGTCGTAGATACGTGGAGCTGTTGGAGTGCCTCTAAATCCACAAGGCCACTTCTGATAATGCCATCATATGGCACACCATCGTGAGTCATACCGCCATTAGTTGCTGCACTAGAATTTGTCGCATCTACTGTAACGCCGTAGGATTCTGCTAATTCCTCAACATGTTCCGCTGCCAAAAGAGCCATCCCATAGGCCCCCATAAGTCCAGCCGTATCAGGGCGAATAACCTCTACGCCAAGTAACTGTTCAAAGGCACGAAGTACAGATTCATTATAAAATGTACCACCTTGTACGACGATATGGTCTCCTAGTTCTTTCGGGTCTTTCACCTTGAGCACCTTGTATAAGGCATTTTTAATGACCGAATAGGCAAGGCCCGCCGCGATATCAGGCACTGTAGCACCTTCTTTTTGGGCTTGTTTTACCTTGGAATTCATAAATACGGTACAACGAGATCCGAGGTCGATAGGTAATGGCGCACGAAGACCTTCCTTCGCAAATTCCGCAATGGGCAACCCAAGGGATGTGGCAAAGGTATCTAAAAAGGAGCCACAACCAGAGGAGCAGGCCTCGTTCAACACGATGTCCTCAATATAGCCATCGCGCACCTTACAGCATTTCATATCTTGACCGCCAATGTCCAAAATGAAACTAACATCCGGACAGAAGAATCGAGCTGCACGATAATGGGCCATCGTTTCCACTTCGCCTAAATCGATGCCAAGGGCACGTTTCAAGAATGCTTCACCATAGCCAGTCACACCAGATTGGGCGATATATGCTGCATTTGGCAAAGCCTTATAAATTTGAGCGATAATCTCTTGGGATTTTTCTAGTGGTTTACCATGGTTTGGACCATAATGAGAGAAAATAATTTCTTTATTAGCGTTAATTAATACTACCTTGAGTGTAGTAGAACCCGCATCAATGCCAAGGTAGCAAGGGCCTACCGCATCCTCCATCTTGCCTTTTGGAGTGACGGCTTTATTATGACGAGCACGGAACAATTCCAAATCAAAGTCCGTTTTGAACAATGGTTCTACTCGATCGGTAGCCTCCATAGGCATGCCAATTAAACCACCGATTTGTTCTGTTAGTTCTCCCACAGTGATATGACGGCAATCTTCTTTCATCAATGCCGCCCCAAGAGCGATAAAAAGTTCTCCATTTTCCGGAATGATGACATGAGTCTCATCGATTTTCAATGTATCGATAAAGCATTGGCGCAATTCTGGTAGAAATGTCAACGGACCACCTAAAAATGCCACATAGCCTTCAATTTTATGACCACATGCCAACCCTGCTATCGTCTGATTTACAATAGCCTGGAATACGGATTTGCCGATATTTTCGTGAGATGCCCCTTGGTTCAATAACGCTTGTACGTCTGTTTTCGCAAACACGCCACAACGGGCCGCGATGGGATACAAAGTATCCGCATGAGATGCTAATTCATTGAGGCCACTCGCATCAGTTTGAAGTAATGTCGCCATTTGGTCAATAAATGCACCAGTACCACCAGCACAACTACCATTCATACGATGCTCTGCGGTTTGACCAAGATAGGTAACCTTTGCATCCTCTCCACCGAGTTCGATGATCACATCTGTTTGAGGGTATAGATTTTTAATGGCTCTCGTTTCAGCGATAACTTCCTGCACGAAGGGAATATTTATTTTATCAGCCATAGCCATGCCACCAGAGCCAGTAATCTCCACATGAACTGGACATTCTTCGTAGCCCTCTTGTGCTTCTTTCAACAAGGTATGAACGGTGTTAAGAATATTAGCATAGTGGCGTATGTATTTTTTATAAATGAACTGCTCCTGTTCATCAATTAACACAACCTTAACGGTTGTGGACCCCACATCGATCCCCATTCTTAATAGGCCTTGCATAGTTACCCCTCTAATCAAACGCATTTAACGGTGAAAGTTCCGAAATACATATATTTTCCTCTATAAATATGTATAGAACACTGTAGTAATAATCATCATTTTACCACTTTTATATATATTCTGCTATGCATGACAGTATATATTAAAATACAATTTATGCACAAAATTCCTAATAAATTAAGGATATAAAAAATTCGTAAATTGTAGAATGAAATTGAACACTAAAACTAAATAAAAAGATCCATAGGATTGCATCAATGGTAAAATTAAGTTACGACACAAAATCAACCGGAGGCAATCACTATGGACTACCTAAATAATACCATTAATACCCTACCTCTAATACCCTACCTCGCGAAAGAGGACAACACTTAAGATTTGAAGATCGATGCGAAATCAAAGCGCTCCATAAGCAAGGTTACTCTTATCGCCAGATTGCAAAAGCACTTAATTGCTCACCTAGTACTGTGGGCTACGAATTAAAACGTGGCACTGCAACTAAGACGACACATCGAGGCAGACCAACAGAGTATGTACCTAGTCGAGGTCAAGCCGTTTACTATGAAAACAGAAAACGTTCTGGTCGTAAACAGAGCATTACGTCTGAAAGTCCATTTGCTATTTGGGTTGCAGAGCAAGTTAAAAAAGCTAACTGGTCATTAGACGTATGTGCTGGCTATGCTAAGAAGCATAATCTGTTTACTGAAGAGGAACTTGTATGTGCTAAAACGCTGTATAACGCCCTTAATCAATCACGCCTACCATAAGTACGTACCTAAAGGAAAGTCTATCGAAAACTACTCTGCTGAGCAGATTCTCTGGTTTGCAGAGGATACGAATTCATTACCTAGAAAGTCCCTTGGGTATGATACGCCTGATGATTTATTTGAAGCTTATTTAGATACCGTCTATGCAGCTTAAATTATTTGGTTAAAGGTGTTCAATTTGAACTTGCAATTTTAGCTATTTTTTTATTTTTTTTTGGAGTAGATTTTTGGAGTAGAATAGAAATACATCAAGTTATTACCTGCATTTATATATGGATAAATTTTTATCATAATAACACTATTTCATCATTTTTTATCAAGAAAATGATATCAATTCTTATTTAACAAATCTATATATTATATATACACACTTCATTCATGCCATGAAAGTCTGTGGCCTAATCTTTATACATGTAAGTATTTTGAGGGGGCTTATTATGTCCATTATTTGTTCAGAAGCCGATATCAAACTAGTTAATGAAATTATGCGAGATTTTACGAATATAACAAAAATAGCGGCTATTTTTGTTAATAATCGTGGAAAAGTGTTATCCCAAGAATATAATTTTTCACCATTTTGCAAACAAGTTCGGAAAAATCCACAATATGCGAAAGCTTGTAATCAGTCCGATCTCTACGGCGGTTTAGAGGCAACTAAAGATTTGTCTTCTTGTCCTTATCGCTGTCATATGGGCCTCATCGATTTCTCTGTACCAGTTATGAAGGATGATGCCATCCTCGGCTTTATTATGGCGGGCCAAGCCAAAACCGAAGATACGACTATCAAACCACTGTTACCCTATTCGACAGATTGGAAACAAGATACAACATTACGAAATCTATATAATCAACTGCCTGTTCTTACAGCAGAACAACTCTATAGTGCCTCAAAGGTACTACGTATATTAGTGAATAATTACTTTTCCAATACCTCTAATGACGTTGAGGAATTTCCTCCGCATCGGGTACCAGAATTTGTGGAAACAAGACAACCCATTAATCGCCCTGAAATTCGAAAAGCTATTATTTACATTGAAAAAACCATTGGTAATCGTATATCCTTGAGTACAATTGCGGCTCACGT
Source organism: Veillonella absiana (assembly GCF_032970865.1). NCBI lineage: Bacteria > Bacillati > Bacillota > Negativicutes > Veillonellales > Veillonellaceae > Veillonella > Veillonella absiana. The sequence goes on from NZ_JAWJZB010000002.1 coordinate 70,125, forward strand.
CCATCTCAGTGAATCTTATTTTTCTAAGATTTTTAAAGATGATATGGGTCTCTCTGTTGTACAATACATCACCCTAATTAGAATGCAAGAGGCAAAAAAATTACTGGTATACTCCCAATTGAGTGTCAATAAAATCAGTAAAAGCTTGGGCTACACTAGAACAAGTTATTTTTGCAAAATTTTCAAATTAACCACCCAAAAAACGCCGTATTCCTATCGACAAAAATATGCGCCACCAGAAAATAAACGTGTAGCAAATACGAGTGAAAACACCTTAGTCTGACAATAAAATAATTAATTTGTCCTATAACACTAAATTTTTGCACGCAAAAGAGCATCTAACTCTATCTTGATCTCCCCCTGACGTTAAATTATTAAATCTAACATTAATGGCAGTTCATCTCTAGAATTAGATGCTCTTTTTAATTGGCTCTTACCAAACTCGTATCACTATTATATTTAAATTTTTACGATTACTTGTATAGATGTAGCCTCTCTCTAAATCGCTTGCATGGATGTATCATCGAAATTTTCGTCATCCAAAGTACCTTCTAGGTCATGGTCAACCATGGCGCATACGGATGCATCAGACCAAACATTTTCAGCCGTTTCGATCATGTCGATGATGGTGTAGATTGGCAAGATAACGCCCATCAAACCGATTGGGGCACCGATGGAGCTCATCAAGGACAATGTGAGGAAATAGCAACCCATTGGAACGCCAGCGTTGCCAACAGCGGCTAGTACGGCGATGAACAACCACGCAATCATAGTGCCCATTGTCAATTCGATACCAGCATTTTGCATTACGAACAAGGATGTTACCAAGATGAAAGCTGCACAACCGTTCATATTAATAGTTGTACAAATTGGTAAAACGAAACGCGCTACTGCAGGATGAGCTTTCAAATTAGTCTCTGCAGATGCCAATGTTACAGGCAATGTAGCAGCGGAGCTTTTAGTAAAGAGAGCTACGGCCACAGCAGGAGACATTTTTTTGAATACTGTAATTGGATTCAACCCACGTGCCAATAGGAACAAAGGCAACACGATGAAGAATTGAATCAAGTTACCACCGATAACAACGGCAGTGTATTTACCAAGGGCACCTACAATAACGCCAGCCTCGATTTGTGCGGACAATTGAGCGGCAAAGGCAAGAATACCGATTGGCAATACATATAACAAGCCACGAATCAATGTGAACAATAATTCTTGAAAACCAAATAATACTTTCAACACAGCCTCGCGGTTTTCAGTTTTAGGCATGAATGCAAAGGCCAAACCAACGGAAGCGGAAATTAACATAACGGACAATACATTCGCAGTCAAATATGGTTGCAAAATATTGTTTGGAATAATAGACAAGAAATGATCATAATAGCTCAATTTGCCAAGTTTTTCGGGCACTTGAGTGGCCCCAGCGCCGATTACATCAAGTGGTAGGTTACCTGGTGCAATCCACAAGAACAATCCAAGACCAATTGCTGCGGCTGCAATTGTGGTCAATAACGTGTATACCACTGCATGCCCAAAGATACGTCCCGTATTTTTCTTAGCCCCTAGCATAGACAATGTAGTAATTACTGCAAGAGATACAGTTGGTATGGCAATAAATTGGAACAATCGCGTAAACACCGCTGCAATAAAATCAAATAATTCATTTAATGCTGGAATATGTAACCATCCCAACACAGCACCAATCACTAATGCGGCCATCCATAAAACAAATTGACGCAGTTTACCTTGTCCACGGCTGTTGCGAATCGCCTCTGCGGCGGTTTCCTTTACTTGCGTAGACTCTTTATTTTCCAAGTCTGCCATGAAAATCACTCCTTACTAAAACAACAATAATGAGCTACCTAGTATTCAAATGTGTCTAAATCAGATTACCTATTTTTCCGTCAATCGATTAGGCGAAAATCAAAGTATACTTATCAAGAAATATAATGACGCACCAACATAATGTCATATAAAAGAAAAATCTCAGCCCTGGGGCTGGGATGGTAAGTCATCTAGAATCCTAGTCTCGTTTGTAAAGCCTATTATATACATGTGAATTACATTCGTCAACCATTCCATTATTGTTTTTTCTTATAAATACTGATTGGATTTCACTATAACTACATTAATCATTGCCCTACTGCCGCAAGCACTTCTTGACCAAATGCTTTTGCTGCATTCAAATCATCTTCGTTCGGATGGCTGGCTGCCACTTTATGGCGTGCATCGCGTTCTGCCGATTGACCGTGAGCATGGCCTTGCGGGAACATTTTGTACATCATTTCAATGACCTGTGGATCCACCTTGCCTTGGCAGATGAAAGTTTTCACTGGTACTACACCTTCTGGTAATAATTTAGCGGCATTTTCCAAACTTTCACGAGCGTGAGGCATTTGTGTAGGCACACCGCAAGTAGCAAAAATAGCCACGTGTTTATTATTGAGTGTTTCCAATACCTTGCGAGCCTCAGCATTCGCTGTGCCACGGTCCACCCAGAAACCAGCTACCACTAGATCATAGTCGGCCAAATCGGCTGGCAATTGTTTCATATCAACGCATGGGGTGCCCGCTGGCAACACGGACGTAATCGCCTCAGCTACTTGTTTTGTATTTCCAGTTAATGAAGAATATAACACGATGGATTTCATAGGTCAGTCTCCTTTAATAAACCTCTAATGAGCTAAATACGTATTCACATAAAATACAACACACTAAAATACAATTAGTATTCAACTCAAAATATATATAGTTACTTTCACTCAAATATCTGTAATCAGTATACTATAGGCGAGAAGAATAACCTGTGACCTGAGGCACATTTTGGGTGCGAAAATTTTACGTCCGATATATCGAAATTTTTCTTTGTCAAGTCTTGATTATACTTTTTTTCTACCGTATAATCATTACATAATGTATTTGATTACACATCAAACCACAAGATATTGTAGTTTGATGATTTTTTTCGATATAGCGCCACAAGTGTAGAAATCACACGTTTCTACGCTATTTTTATGCAAAATACTGTTGGCCGAAGGGACAAAACGAATGGATATAATGATTAAAAAGAGAGATGGTCATGTAGAGCCATTATCCGTTGAGAAAACGAAACGAATGATTGCCTTTGCATGTTTGGGCTTGGATTCTTGTGATCCAATGGAATTGGAATTAGATTCTAAATTGCAATTCGTTGACGGTATGACAACACAAGAAATTCAAAAAACTTTAATTCAAACAGCGATTGAAAAGGTTATCCAAAAGAAAGATGACGGTTTCGGCAATCAAGTAAACAAAATGAACCAAGACTGGCAATTCGTTGCAGCCCGTTTGTTCTTGTTCGACTTGTACAAAGAGGCGGCTATCACTCGTCGTTATAAAGCATTCGGTTATGGTAACTTCCCTAACCTAGTAAATATGCTGGTAGAAGAAAAAAAATACGCTGATTTCTTCGTTACCGAATATACACCTGATGAATTGCAAGAATTGGGCGATTACATCAAACCTAAACGCGATTACCTCTTCAACTATGAAGGTTTAAAATTATTAGCCGATCGTTACTTGGTGAAAGGTTTCAACAAAGAGATCTACGAATTACCACAAGAACGTTTCATGGCTATCGCGATGCATTTGGCATTGGTAGAAGGCGAAAACAAAGTAAAATACGCTAAAGAATTCTACGATTTGATGAGCCAATTGAAGATGACAACAGCTACGCCTACATTGGCAAACGCTGGTACACCATTCCATCAATTATCCAGCTGCTTTATCTCTGGTGTAGACGATAATTTGTGGTCCATCTATGACGTAAACAGCAAGTTCTCTCGCGTATCCAAACATGGTGGTGCCCTTGGTATCTACCTTGGTAAAGTACGTGCCCTTAACTCCGACATCCGCGGTTTCAAAAATTCCTCTGGCGGTGTTATTCCTTGGATTCGTTTGTACAATGATACAGCCGTTGCTGTTGACCAATTAGGCAAACGTAAAGGTGGCGCAACAGTCACTCTAGATATTTGGCACAAAGACTTCTACGAATTCGTAGAGCTTCGCACAAACAATGGCGATGACCGTCGTAAAGCTCATGACATCTTCCCTGCCCTATCCGTTCCAAACTTGTTCATGGAACGCGTGATGGCTCGTGAAACTTTCACATTGTTCGATCCACATGAAGTACTAACAGTTAAAGGTTATGCACTTGAAGATTACTTCGATACAAAGGATCAAAAAGAATTCACAAAACGTTACCTCGAATGTGAAGCAGATTCAAACCTTCATGGTATTACAGTTCCAGCACTCGATATGATGAAAAAAATCATGCGCAGTGCTGTAGAAACTGGTACTCCATTCATGTTCTTCCGCGACACAGTCAACGAAGCAAACCCTAACAAACATGCTGGTATGATTTATGCCTCCAACTTGTGCCATGAAATTGCACAAAACGTGGGCTTCACAAATCTTACAGAAGAAATCATCAACGAAGATGGTACTCTCACTACGAAAACAAATACAGGCGACATGGTAACATGTAACTTGAACTCTATCAGCCTTGGTCGCATCACTGATGACGAACTAGAACACAACATCGCATTGCAAATGCGTATGCTCGACAACGTTATCACTATCAACCAAGCGCCTGTACCTGAATCTCACATCACCTCAGATCGTTACCGCGCCGTTGGCCTTGGCACAAGCGGTTACCACCACTACTTGGTAAACCACAACGTTCAATGGGAATCTGACGAACACATCGAGATTGCCGACAAGTTGTTCGAAAACATCGCCTTCTACGCGATCAAAGCATCCATGGAACTAGCTAAAGAAAAAGGTGCTTACCCTGAATTCAAAGGTTCCGAATGGGAAACTGGTGAATACTTCACGCGTCGTGGCTATACGAGCGAACGTTGGATTCAACTCGCAGCAGATGTGAAAAAATATGGTATCCGCAATGGTTACTTGATGGCCGTAGCCCCAACAGGTTCTACTTCCAACATCGCGAATACAACGGCTGGTATCGACCCTATTTTCAAAAAATTCTTCATCGAAGAGAAAAAAGGTTCTTTCACACCGAAAACTGCGCCTGATTTGAACAACGACACATTCTGGCTCTACAAAGAGGCCCACACAATCGACCAACAATGGTCCATCAAGGCCTGCGGCGTGCGCCAACGTCACATCGACCAAGCACAATCCTTCAACTTGTACATCACACCAATGATGAAAGCTGCGGAAATCTTGAACTTATACACTGAGGCGTACAAGCAAGGCGTAAAAACAATTTACTACATCCGCAACCAATCCTTGGAAATGGATGAATGTACTAGCTGCTCATCTTAATAAAGGAGACACTATGGATAAGAAACTCATATTCAACGAACACGGCGACCGTGGCACGCAAGCCATGATTGGCGGCAATACAACAAACCTTCGCGAATGGAATCGTATTAAATACGATTGGGCGAATCAAATGTATCGCACAATGCTCAACAATTTCTGGATTCCTGAAGAAATTTCCTTGAACGAAGACGTTAAGCAATTCCCATTTCTAACAGACAGCGAACGTCGTGCGTTTGATAAAATCATTTCCTTCCTTAATTTCTTGGATTCCATTCAAAGTGAAAACTTGCCAAATTTAAGCCGTTACATTACGGCATCTGAAGTGGCATCCCTATTGAATATCCAAGCATTCCAAGAGGAAATTCACGCTCAAAGCTATTCCTACATTCTAGATACGGTTACGAATCCGATCACGCGCGACCGTATTTACGACGAATGGCGTACTGACGAAACATTGCTTGCGCGTAACCGTTTCATCGCGGATGCATACCAACGTTTCAGCGACGATCCATCCGAAGAAAACTTGGTGCACACAATCATTGCCAACTACATTTTGGAAGGCATCTACTTCTACTCTGGCTTTAGCTTCTTCTATACATTAGCACGCCAAGGTAAAATGACGGCGACCAGCACAATTTTTAAATACATCAACCGCGACGAAGTAACGCATTTGGTATTGTTCCAAAACATCATCCGCGAACTTCGTATTGAACGCCCTGATTTTTTCACACCAGAACTAGAGGCTAAAATCACAGACATGATTCGCCAAGGCGCTGAAAACGAAATCGCTTGGGGCCAATACATTACAGATGACAAAATCCTAGGGCTTAATAATGTACTGATTGAAAGATACATTAAATACCTTGCGAATATTCGTTTGGAAGCTATCGGATTGCCACATTTGTATACGGAAATTAAAGAGAATCCAATGGCATGGATTGAAGGTTTCTCTAACTTGAATAACACTAAAACAGATTTCTTCGAGGCGAAAGTAACTAACTATACAAAGGCAGCTGCTTTTGATTTCGATGATCTAGTGTAGTCTTTTTCAAGATTACAGTTTCATAACGTAAACCAGGACCACCTTGTCTCTGCGCTCCGAACGCATTCGCGTAAGTCGCTTAGAGATAAGATGGTCCTGTTTACTTTGTGTACTCCGGGGTCCTTTTGAAAAAGACGAAACTAGATTATCGCTTGAATAGCGCTCTGCTTAATGTATAGTTAATTATTTTCGGCTTTACATTAATTCTGTACAGAGCGCTATTCAAGTTCGAGAAACCTTCGGTGAGAAAATAGTTAGGCACCCCTTGATTTTGCTAATGATCATCTATTGTTCCATACTCTCCAGAGCTGAGGTATAAGATATCCTCCACCTAGAGGTCGCTTCGGTACTAGGAGCGCCAGTCCGCAAAACGGACTCCGGAGTAAAGCAAGTAACCCCATACACCTTATTGATGAGAGACTTAGAGCTCTGCTCTTCGGAACGAAGAAATAAGGTGTATGGGGTTTACGTTTTAAAGGATATCCAGTTTGCGGACTAGCGATTCGAGCACCAAGATACCTGTGGAGATATCTTGTACCGAAGCGACCTCTTGGGGATTATGACTCACCCCGTCTTTACAAGGAATAAATATCATAGCTACTTGTGTTTTTTCGGCCATGTTCATCGCATCATGCCCTGCACCACTAGGGAGTTTCATATACTCTATACCTAGATCCTCACAACTAGTGCCTACTAGATTAATCATCTCTTCATCAATAGCTACTGGCGTTTCATCTGCAATTGTATCCATCGTATAGGTTAATTGTCGTTTTTCACAAACAGCGGCAATAAAGGATGTTAGTTCATTACAAACTTGTACTTTCGCCACTTGTGAAATAGACCGTATATCAATACCTAATTCTACTTGTCCAGGAATAACATTCATGGCACCAGGTCTAACGGATACAGTGCCCACTGTACCTACAACTGGAGTAATTGAAGCTGATGTCTCAATAGGAGGCATTACATTTGAGTCTAAATCAGCACTAGCTACATCATTCACAGAGCACCCAGATGCAGCTTGAGCTAGATTTTCTACTTTTAAAATAATTTCCGCAGCCCCACACATAGCATCTTGCCTCATAGACATCGGCGTAGCACCGGAATGGTCGGCACGACCACTCAAGGTCAATTTATAACGAGTAGGTGCGGCAATACCCGTTACCACACCTAAAGGTATTTTGTGTTCTTCAAGCACACGGCCTTGTTCAATATGAACCTCGATAAAGCTATGAATCGGATTTTGGTAGAGGCTTTCACCAATAGCAGAAGGTTCTAAACCACGGGATGTTAAGGCACCACGAAGAGAAACACCAGTTTTATCAACTAGGCGATCTAAATCCTCTTGAGACAATGCGCCCACCATAGCTCGGCTGCCTAGAGTAGCGGCACCAAATCGACTGCCCTCCTCATTCATAAAAATAACAACCTCAAAGGGATGCTGTATGGTACTTTTACCAGTCTCGTCTTGCAATAAACGAGCCACCTCAAGAGCACTCAACACACCTACTACACCATCATAATTGCCACCTCGCGGTACACTGTCCGTGTGTGAGCCACTCATAATAGATGGCAAAGACTCATTGCGTCCTGGCAATCTGCCAATCACATTACCAAATGCATCCTCCCGAATGGTGAGTCCCGCATCAGCCATCAGTGATTTAATGTAATCCCGGCCACGCCAATCCATGTCCGTAAAGGCAAGGCGTGTAATTCCTTCCTCAGAATCAGTAATAGTTTTGAGCATATCCAGCTCAGTTATAATATGTTCTTCTATACTATGTGTCATACATGTATTCCTATCACGCTATGTAATCAATTATTGATAAATATAAGGATAACAAGATTCCCCTGTTATCCTCAGTAGGACTATATTATTTAGATTGCAAATATTTTTCTGCCAATGCGCCCATTAATGCCACACCATGAATCATATCTTTTTCATCAATATCGAATAATGGATTGTGATGAGGAGCCTTGATGTCAGAGCCAAGAATCATATATGTTGCTTGTCCACCGAGTTCAATAACACGACGAGTAAAATACGCACAGTCTTCACTGCCACCACCGGAATAGCTGAAATCAACACGTTTAAAAATTCCGAGCTCATTAGCTAATTCTTGAACCTCGGTAGCCAATGTATCGCTATTCATAACTACTGGTGCACTGCCCGCCTTTGTAATGTTAACAGTACAATCATGCATAGCTGCAGCCGCCTCCAAAATAGTATGGCAACGTTGTTCCATGTAATCATTAATCTCAGTAGTTTCACCACGAATCTCTAATTTTAGACTCGCTACATCTGGGGTTACATTACGACCTGTACCGGCCTCTAATGTACCTACATTAACACGGCTAATGCCTTTTGAATGACGTGCAATAGCTTGTAGGTTAATTACGGCTGTACAGGCAGCAAGCATAGCATTTTTTGCTTGTTCAGGGCTTGCGCCAGCATGGGCAGAATACCCTTGGAAGCTCGCATCAATTTTACTAGTTGCTAAAAATCCTGGATCACTGCAGGCCAAACAACCGGCAAGATTTTTATCGATGCCAATATGGGTACCAAAGAAAATATCTACATCATCCACTACACCGGCCGCCTCCATAGCAGCTGCCCCACGAACACCTTCCTCTGCGGGTTGAATGATTAGTTTTACAGTGCCCTGTAATTTGTCTTTATTGGTTGCCAAATATTCGGCAAGGCCGAGAATCATCGTTAAATGCACATCATGACCACAAGCATGCATCGCTTTTTCATGAATAGAGGAGAATCCTTCTCTGGCAGGCATATGCTCAGGTGAATCGCTTTCTTGGACATCATTAGAATCGATATCAGAACGGAATGCCACGGTAGGTCCATCATCGCTAAATTTCATAGTCGCCACTAGGGCTGTTTTACCATAGCCAAAAATATCAACCCACTTTGGATCAGCACCTTCTGCAATAGCTCTCTCCATAGCAGCTTTCATAACCGCCTCAGATGGCAATCCCATCCGGGCATCAAGATCAAGGACCTCTGCACCAGCCTTGATATCATATCCAAGCTCGGTTAACACAGTAGCTGCAAAAGCTGCTGTACGATATTCTAACCAACCTGGTTCTGGATGTTTATGTAAATCACGCCGGCGAGCGATAAATTGTTCTGTATGTTGTCGTGCAAATTCAAGACTATTCATAATAGATTCCTCCTCGAGCTATATAGTATTTTCATTAAATGTACTGATACTTTCATCATACGCTAACAAATAGAGATTATCAATGTGACTAATTGATATAACCTATGCGAAATGTATACAATATATATCGTCCTAGTTAATTGTTTAATTCTATAGAATATTATATAATTTTTATAGAATATTTTCAATGTACATTTGTCTACTTTCAAGACACCTTCTATAATGAAAGTATCTTTTTAATAGTACTTATGTATATGTCATATGTATTGAAGGAGGTTTTCACATGACAATTGTAGGTTCAATTATCGTCATCGCTACTATCATACTCTTAATTATGAAGTACGATGCCAAAGTAGTTCTATTAGCCGCCGGGCTTCTCATGGGTATCATTGGTGGTCAACCAATGGAAATTTTTAAAGCCTTTGAAAAAAGTATGACTAGTGCAGGTCTTATTTCTTCCATCTGTTCTTGTATGGGTTTTGCCCTTGTTATGCGTTACACAAGTTGTGACAAACATCTTGTTAACTTCTTGGCAAGTATCTTGAAACGCGTTCCATTCTTCTTGATTCCAGGCGTAGTAATTGCAACCTACTTCATCAACATGGCATTGCCAAGTGCTGCTGGTACTGCCGCTGCTGCAGGCGCCGTATTTATTCCACTAATGATGTCTTCTGGCATTCATCCTGCTATGGCCGCTGCTGCCGTGAAAGCTGGTACATACGGTTCTATGCTAAATCCTGGCCTAGTTCACAATGCGTTCGTTGCTAAAATCAGTAATGTATCCACTATGGATGTTATCGGGTTCCACTACAGTGCGAACATCGCCTCCTTGATTACAGCTTGTGTATCCCTCGCTATCGTAGCGTTCATTATGAAAGAATACAAAGGATATGTGGCTAAAAATTTAGAAATTGAAAGCAACTTTAAGGTTAATGTTCTCTATGCGATCATGCCTATCATCCCAATCGTAATACTCCTACTTGGTGCTACAGCTATTATTCCGGCATTCAAAATGAGTGTTCCTGCAGCGATGGTAATCGGCGCTATTCTAGCAATTCTAGTAACACGCACAAGCCCGAAAGATATTGCGAACTCCTTCTTTGATGGTATGGGCGAAGGATATGCAAAAATCATGTCCATCATCATTGCAGCAGGCGTATTCGTTGCTGGTATGACCTCCATGGGACTAGTAGAAGCATTTACTGTAGCCATGATGGATAATCCTGCTGTTATGAAAGTAGCTGCTGCGGTGGGTCCATTCTTACTGGGCTTTATCACTGGTTCTGGGGATGCCGCTACTATGGCCTTCAACGAAGCCATCTCCGCCCACGCTGCTGATTTTGGTATGACCCCTGTTCAGATGGGCTCCATGGCAATGCTTGGTGGCACATTAGGTCGTACGATTTCCCCAATTGCTGGTGCTACTATTATCGTAGCAGGACTTGCAATGGTTAACCCTATGGAAGTTACAAAACGTAATGGTATTCCAATTATTTTAGCATTAATTGTAGGATCCGTAGTATTAGCTATGTCATAATTCGTATTCTAAATAAAATACACTATAATTACTCAAAAGAGCTGCGACTATGCTGCAGCTCTTTTTTCAATCTATGTTTGACCATATACCCACGGCCTCTAACGACCGCAATATGAAGGACCACCTGTTATTTTTAACCGACTTGAGCTTGCTCTCGGAGGTTCAAAATGACAGGTGCTCATTTTACGTTTTACCGCCCCCCCGATTAAAATGTTTTACGCATTAGGATATGCGGACAATGTTCATCTAAATACTCTTCCCCTTCTTGTACATACCCTAATTTTTCATAAAAGCCTTTCGCCTGTACTTGTGCAGATAGGGAACATATTTTGTAACCTTGTTCTTGAATAGCCTTTTCCGCAGCTAACATTATTTCAGCACCGAGATTTTTACCGCGGTAGGCTTTCAACACCGCCATACGACCAATGTGAGCATCGCCAGGCTCCTCGCCATCAAAGAAACGACACGTGCCTACGGGACTTTCATCCACGAAGTAAAGAATATGTGTCGCAATATCGTCAATATCATCGAACTCGTCTTGGAACCCCTGCTCTTTCATGAACACTTCCTCTCGAATCATTTTAATATCCTCATTAATTTGTTTGCATACTTGGTACATGGTAACCTCTATTTCTCAACGCTATTGTGATTCTTTACAATCCATAGCACCCTCATAAAATACATTTCTAAATTGATATTATTTTATCATGTGAAAGCGCCATTTGCCTATGTTACAATGAACTCAAGAACTCCATGTAACGTAGAATTCAAATTATTTTCTATATTGAAATATATTCCGAAATAGTCAGCTTGAATCATATTACCAATTCGCCCTTTATCACTTCGTTCCGAACGGTTTGGATCTAGCCACCCTGATTTATCGATTTCACCCAACTTTTTACCGATAAGTTTATGTGCTTCCTTAACAATGTCTTCTACAGACCACGTTTCATCATAAATAAGATTATGCATTCGTGCACCTCCATCAGTTAAAACACACTCAAAACTCTATAATATTCTACAATTAGCATATCTAATTCTAAAGAAAAAAGCCAACTAATTTTCCATATAAATTTCTTTTTTACACACCTTCCTTCATCAGTTTTGTTCACCAAGAGTACACTGTTGTTTCTTTGTAAAAGATTTTTTTGTATATTTTTACAAAAAAACACTTGCTATTCATTTTCATATGGGGTTATAATGTGTTCATCTACTTAAGAAAGGAGCCAATCAAAATGACTAACTGCATCAGCACAATGAACAGCCAATACTTCTATTTTGCGTTCTTTATCCAGTCTACGGGTAAAGAACTATTTGAGCTGCGCTGATTTATTTAGTCAATGATAGGCTTAACATAGTGAAGGAGCTACCCGTAGTATTACGGGTGGCTCCTTTTTTATTGCCACCCTACCACAGCTCCCAAGCATGTAAGTAGCAATATATTTTTCTTTCACAGGAGGCATTACCATGATTATCACATTAAAACAAAACCCAGACCAAGCGCAGTTACAGGATTTACAAAATTGGCTCACGAACCAAGGTTTCGTGATTCATCCAGTAGAGGGCGCGAATTATTCGATCATGGGTATCATCGGTGACACATCCTCCCTTGATAAACGAGCTGTGGAATCCCTTGAGATCGTTGACAAGGTTACTCGTATTCAAGAACCGTTCAAAAAAGCGAACCGAAAATTCCATCCAGATGATACAATTGTAGATGTAGGGGGCGTTAAAATCGGTGGCGGTCACTTCGCCATTATGGCTGGCCCTTGTTCCGTTGAAACACCTGAACAAGTTATCGAATGTGCTCGCGCGGTGAAAGAAGCAGGTGCTACCATCCTTCGCGGTGGTGCATTCAAACCTCGTACCTCCCCATATTCCTTCCAAGGTATGGGCCCATCTGGTCTTGAATTGTTAGTGGCTGCAAAAAAGGAAACTGGTTTACCTATCGTTTCCGAAGTTATGGATCCATCTCAATTAGAATACTTCGATGATGTAGACATGCTTCAAATCGGCGCTCGTAACATGCAAAACTTCACATTATTGAAAGAAGTTGGTAAATTACGCAAACCAGTATTATTAAAACGCGGTTTATCCGCTACTTACGAAGAATGGTTGATGGCTGCTGAGTACATTATGAGCGAAGGGAATGAACAAATCGTACTTTGCGAACGCGGTATCCGTACATTCGAAACTAAAACTCGTAACACATTAGACGTAACAGCTATCCCTATGGTTCACGAATTGAGCCATTTGCCAATCATCATGGACCCTAGCCATGCAGCGGGCATGAGCCGTATGGTTCGCCCATTGTCCCTAGCATCCACTGGTGGCGGTGCTGACGGTTTGATGATTGAGGTTCACAATGATCCATCTAAAGCATTGTGCGATGGACCTCAAGCACTTCGTCCAGATCAATTTAGCGATTTAACAAAAGATATCTTCGCTATGCGCGACATCGTTGTAAAACACAATTTGAATAAATAATCCTAATGATTACTTTCACTGAGGGCCGCCCTCTTGTGAAAGCTAACATATAAAAGAGAAAAAAGAAGAGAACATTTTTAAAAAGGAGTTATCACCATGATTATTACCGTAAAATCCAACGCAGACAAAGACCAATTAAATGAATTCCAGTCTTGGTTAACAAACCAAGGCTACACATTACACCCATCTCAAGGTGCGAACTACACATTAATCGGTGTCATCGGTGATACATCGGCTCTCGATGCACGTCTCATCGAATCACTTGAAATCGTAGACAAAGTAACTCGTATCCAAGAGCCATTTAAAAAAGCAAACCGTAAATTCCATCCTCAAGATACTATCGTGGATATCGGTGGCGTAAAAATCGGCGGTGGTCACTTTGCTATCATGGCGGGTCCTTGCTCTGTAGAAACACCTGAACAAGTTATCGAATGTGCTCACGCCGTAAAAGCAGCTGGTGCTACTATCCTTCGCGGTGGTGCGTTCAAGCCTCGTACCTCCCCATATTCCTTCCAAGGTATGGGCCCATCTGGTCTTGAGTTATTAGAGGCTGCGAAAAAAGAAACTGGATTGCCTATCGTATCCGAAGTTATGGATCCATCCCAATTACAATACTTCGATAATGTAGATATGCTTCAAATCGGCGCTCGTAACATGCAGAACTTCACATTATTAAAAGAAGTTGGTAAATTACGCAAGCCCGTATTGTTAAAACGTGGTTTATCCGCTACTTACGAAGAATGGTTAATGGCTGCTGAGTACATTATGAGTGAAGGTAATGAACAAATCGTTCTTTGCGAACGCGGTATCCGTACATTCGAAACTAAAACTCGTAACACATTGGACGTAACTGCTATTCCTATGATGCATGAATTAAGCCATTTACCAATCATCATGGACCCTAGCCATGCAGCAGGTATGAGCCGTATGGTTCGCCCATTGTCCCTAGCATCCACTGGTGGCGGCGCTGACGGCTTGATGATTGAAGTTCACAACGACCCAGCCAAAGCATTATGCGACGGTCCACAAGCACTTCGTCCAGATCAATTCAGCGATTTAACAAAAGATATCTTCGCTATGCGCGAAATCGTTATAAAACACAATTTGAACAAATAATATTATCTATTTAATGTAAAATTTGGTGCAATACAATCCAGTGCAAATATTGAAATCACAATATCCCGCAAATGGCCGTTGCGCCGAACTTTCACAATACACAGAATCTAGGAAGGAAACTATGAAACGAATCCATATTAATGCATCCCAATCCTATGATGTCATCATTGAGGAGCACGCATTATCTCGCATAACCGACTATATTTTGCCATTAAAAGGTCCATGCCCTGTTATCATCGTCAGTGATGATAATGTGGCTAGCCACTACATGGACACGGTATCTGCGCAATTAACTGAAAAAGGCTACACCGTTCACCAATACGTTTTCCCACATGGGGAAGAAGAAAAAAATGCTCATCGACTCATCGATTTAGTGGAATTCATGGCCTCTAAATCATTAACACGCAAAGACTTACTCATCGCCCTCGGTGGTGGCGTCGTAGGCGATATGGCAGGATTCGCAGCGGCAACGTATTTACGTGGCATCGATTACATCCAAATCCCAACATCCCTATTATCTGCTGTAGACTCCTCTGTAGGTGGCAAAACGGCTGTTAATTTAGAGGCTGGTAAAAATTTATGGGGTGCGTTTAAACAACCAATTTTGGTATTATGCGACCCAACTACTCTTAACACATTACCTCGCGAAGAATGGATTAACGGTTGTGGCGAAGTCATTAAATATGGATTCCTCAATGTACCTGGACTCTTGACACAATTAGAGCACAAACCGCTCGTTGATCATCCTGACACAGTCAGCGATATCATCGCCCGTTGCGTACAAGCCAAAGCGGACATCGTGGAACAAGACGAACGCGAAACAGGCGTGCGTGCGTTATTGAATCTAGGGCATACCTTCGGTCATGGCATTGAAAAAGCAACCCATTTTGAAACTCCCCACGGCAATGCTGTAGCCATCGGCATGATGCTCATGGCCAAAGGCGCCGTATTCATGGACGGCGCTGATCCAGATATGGTGGCTAAATTGCAAACCTTGTTAGAAGCCCATTACTTACCAACTACCACAAAGGTTACGAAGGCTGAAATTTTAGACGCAGCGAAACACGATAAAAAGAGCCAAGGATCTACTATTAAAATCGTGGTACCTGTTAGTTATGGTCATGCTAAACTTAAGGTCGTAACCCATGAGGAATTAGCAAATTATTTATAATTAGCTGATATTACTAACGCAACATTTACATAGTAGCTAGTAAAAAGCACTAGAAATCGCCTATTTTACTAGCTACTATGCGTATTTTACGGTAAAATAAAAGGTATATTACATACTATAGACTATAATTGCGATCGGAGAACCTATGCACACTGTTACCCCGAAACATATTGGTGGCACCATTCCGGCTATCCCTGCCAAGGCGCATGCCCACCGCGCGCTCATTGCAGCAGCGTTGGCAACAACACCATCTACTATTTTGTTATCCCGCACATCTAAGGACATTGATGCTACTATGGCATCCCTTCGTGCGTTGGGATCTGCAATTACTTACACGGACAACATTATACATGTACACCCTAGCAGCGCCCCATCCGTAGGTGGCATTTTGCCTCACGAATCAGGCACTACATTGCGTCTATTACTGCCCGTGTCCGCGTCCATCTGCAACCGCGTAGAGGTAGATGCCAAAGGTCGTTTGCCGGATCGTCCATTGGAACCATTATTAGGCGAAATGAAATCCCATGGAGTGACTTTCTCCCAAGATAAACCGCCCTTCACTATGTCCGGTAAACTCCAGGCAGGCCATTACAAAATGGTGGGCAATGTGAGCAGTCAATTCTTCTCAGGTTTATTGCTAGCAGCCCCTCAAATGGGTGAAAGTACCATCGAGAGCGTTGGCACTCTCCAATCTCGTGATTACGTAACATTAACCATCACAACCATGCAGGACTTTGGTGTGAAAGTAACTACCACGCCTGCTACAGACACAACAAATGAAACCTTCACCATAGCGAATGATACACATTTCACTGGCCGTGACAATTACCAAATCGAAGGAGACTGGTCCAATGCAGCTATCTGGCTCGTAGCCGCAGCTCTCACAGGCAATAGCATTACTATTACGGGCATGAACAAGGACTCTGTTCAAGCGGATCGTCGCATTATGCAAATCGTTGAGGATGCAGGCTCCACATTGACTTGGAACGGTATGGACCTCACTGTATCTGGCAAGGCAACGAAACCATTGAACGTAGATTTAGAACAAATGCCGGATTTACTGCCGGTATTATCCGCCCTCGCTTGTGGCATCGTTGGTGAAAGCTCCTTCACAAAAGGGGCTCGCCTTCGACTCAAAGAATCCGACCGTTTAGCGGCTGTAGCACAGTTGGTGACAGATTTAGGCGGTTCCGTTCGCATGGACGGTGACGATTTATATATTACTGGTACAGGCAGCCTCAAAGGCGGTCAAGTGGACTGCGTCAACGACCATCGCCTCGTTATGGCCGGGGCATTAGCAGCCCTTATTTCTGAAAACCCGGTAATACTCAAGGATAGCGAAGCCATTACAAAATCCTATCCTGATTTCTTTGATGATTGGAACCTATTAGGAGGTGAAGCCCATGTCATCTAGTTTCGGTAAAACAATAACAGTCTCTACCTTTGGGGCCTCTCACGGCTATGCCATCGGTGGTATCGTAGATGGATTGCCTTGCGGCTTTCACGTAGATATTGATGAATTAAGAGCTTTCATGCGCCGTCGTGCACCCGGTCAAAACCAATTGCAAACACAACGCCGCGAAGCAGATATTCCAGAATTTTTAGCTGGCTTAGTAGATGATATGACTAGTGGATCCCCACTAGCGTTCATGATTCGCAACACATCTCAACACTCTAGCGACTACAATAATCTACGCGACATCCCTCGCCCATCCCATGCAGATTACACGGCTCGCGTACGTTATGGCGATATGGTAGATATGCGTGGCGGTGGCCATTTCTCCGCTCGTATTACAGCCCCATTGTGCGTAGCTGGTGGCATCGCCCTTCAAATTCTTCGTTCTAAAGGCATTCATGTGCATGCTCATTTGAAACAAGTGGGCACCATTCAAGACGCGCCTATCAATTTGGCAAATCCTGATATGGATACTATCAAGGCCGTATCCAGTGAACCTATTGCCATGGTGGATGCGGCGAAGCGCAAAGAAGTAGAAGATTTGGTATACAAACTCAAATCCGATGGTGATTCCACAGGCGGTATCGTTGAGGTATTCGCTACTGGTCTACCTGTAGGTATTGGTAATCCAAACTTTGATGGCATTGAAAACCGTTTGGCTCGCACCGCATTCGGTGTGCCTGCTATTAAGGGCGTATCCTTCGGTAGCGGTTTCGAGGGTTGTAGTAGCTTGGGATCTTTGCAGAACGATGCTTTCACCATGGACGGTGACGTTGTGAAAACAACGACAAACAATAGCGGTGGCATCCAAGGCGGTATTACCAATGGTATGCCTCTTGTCATGCAAGTTGGCATAAAACCAACTGCCTCCATTTATACAGAACAAAATTCTGTGTCCCTATCCGCGAAAGAGCCTACAAAACTCGTTATCAAAGGACGCCACGATCCATGCGTAGCCCTCCGTGCCGTATCAATTATCGAGGCCGTCACAGCCCTCGTGTTATTAGATTTTTTAGGAGAAGTTGACCATGAACTTAGATGAAGTGCGCGTTAAGATTAACGACATTAACGACAAAATGTTAGACCTATTCAAACAACGAATGGTACTTTCAAAAGATGTAGCTGACGCAAAACGTTCCATGGGCAAAGCCGTGTACGATGCGAAACGAGAACGAGAAATCCTCGATAAAGTAACCATCGATGCAGGTCCAGAATTCGACATCTATGCTCGTCGATTCTTCGAAAATCTATTCAGCCTCAGCCGCACATACCAAGCGGAACAGTTATTCCACGAAACAGAATTTAGTATGGCCATCAAAAAGGCTGTTGAATCGTCCCCAAATTTACCACCACAACGTGGTAGCGTAGCATGCGCTGGCGAATTTGGTTGCAATACACAAATAGCGTGCGATAAATTGTTGCCATTCAGCCAGATTCTATTCGTCAACGATTTTAAAGCCGTATTCAGCGCCGTTGACCAAGGTCTTTGCCAATTCGGCGTATTACCTATCGAAAACAGTTCTAACGGTTCCGTGAAAGAAGTGTATGACCTACTTGATCAACACGATTGCTACATCGTGCGTGGTACACGACTCTGGATTTCTCATGATTTAATGGCAAAAAAAGGCATTAAATTAGAGGATATCCATACCATTTATTCCCATCCACAAGCACTTGGCCAATGTCAAATATTCTTGAATAATCTTGGGGCCAATGTAAAATTGGAACCCTACAGCAATACCGCAGAGGCTGCTAAGATGGTATCCGAAAGCGACGATCCTGGCATCGCTGCTGTAGCGCCACCACAATGTGCAGAACTCTACACATTGCAAACATTAGCGAAAAATATACAAAACAGCGATAACAACTATACTCGCTTCATTTGTATTTCCAAGAAACTCGCTATCTATCCTGGTTCTAATAAAATCAGCATTATTACATCCGCTAGTCACACACCAGGTGGACTCAGCTCCTTATTAACGAAATTCTCCAACGTAGGCATCAATCTTACAAAACTGGAGAGCCGTCCTATTCAAGGTCATAATTTTGAATTTCTATTCTACCTTGATCTTGAGGCGTCCCTCTTCGACGAAAAGGTAACGGCATTATTATCCGAGTTACATGAATCTCAAGAAAAATTCAGATTATTAGGTAATTATCCAGAAAATTAGGAGGTATAACTATGAAATACGGTCTTTTAGGACAACAACTAATACATAGTTACTCTCCTCGTATCCATCATACGTTAGGTACCACCGATTACGGGCTTGTAGAGCAAAATCCAAAACAGGTAGATACCTTCTTGGATACAACAGATATGATAGGCCTAAACGTTACCATACCTTATAAGGAAGTGGCCTTAGCACATTGTAATCATATTTCACAAATCGCTGAGCGCATCGGTTGCATCAATACTATGGTAAAACGCGATGGTACTTGGTTCGGTGATAACACGGATTACAATGGAGTTATCTACGCTCTACGATATGCCAATATTTCTGTGGACCGCAAACAATGCCTCATCCTCGGCGATGGCGCGACCTCTAAAACGGTTCATGTGGCCCTCGAAGACCTTGGTGCATCTGATATCATTCATATTTCTCGTCATAATCACCCAACCTACGGTGACCTTCAAGACTATTATGAAAGCGCCGCTATCATCATCAACGCCACTCCTGTTGGCATGTATCCACATTGCCCTAAAAATCTAATCAACCTGACACTATTTAAAAATTTATCTGGTGTAATGGACTTGATTTACAATCCGCTCCGTACGAATCTCTTGATTCAAGCAGAGCGCATGGGTATTCCTTACGTAGATGGGTTACCAATGCTCGTAGCACAAGCCGTCCACTCCTCCAATTTATTCCACAACACAGAGCTTAACGATGATCATATTGAACCGATACTTCAAGACTTGTATAAAGAAACGGAAAATATTATTCTCATCGGTATGCCTGGAGTTGGTAAAACAACAGTAGGAAAAGAACTTAGCCGTATCCTTTGCCGTCCTTTCGTGGACTGTGATGCAGAGATTACTAATGAAATTGGTCATATAGCGACGTTTATCGATACACATGGAGAGCAAGCCTTCCGACAAGTAGAATCTGCCGTTATCGAGCGATTAGGCAAAGAAAAAGGTTACATCATATCCACCGGTGGTGGCTGTGTAACCATTGCAGAAAACTTTGCACCCCTTCGCCAAAACGGGCGTATGTACCAACTAACACAACCTATCGAATCCCTCGATACCAAAGGACGCCCTCTCTCCCGCGGTGGCCTCGATCGTCTTCGCGAGCTAGAACGGGTACGCACACCAATGTACAAGTCCTTTGCCCAATGTATCATCAAACATCGTAGAGATGAAGTAGAGTCTTCCAGCAATATCTTGAATGACTTCTATGGGAATATAGAAAAGAGGAATTAATTTTCTTATGGAGCTCGACGGGTTCTAATACATTAAATCGAAATCTACAGCCCCTTGAATTTAATTCATTACGAGCATGTAAAAGAGCGTGGTAAAAACTCTTGTAGCTCAGTGTTGCTACAGTTTTTACCACGCTCTATTTGCGTATTTGAAAAGCCTAGCGTAAAGGAAGTATTACCAGTACTTCACACGTTAGGCTTTTCTAATTTAGCGATTTTTAGATGAGCCTAGCGCTAACGACACACTAGGAACTCTCTTCGTACTTTTATTATAATATACAGCCTGATTCTGTTTAGAGAATTCTAGCTAGAATCAATCCCTTTAAATCGTACTTACATGAATCGTTAATTTTAGATTCAGCCTAATACATTATGACCAACCTAAGTCTCTAAATTACTTATCCACTGTCTCCAAAATCGCCTTCAATTTATGCACTTCCACTTGACCCGGTGCAGAGCTTTGTTTTGCTGCACCAAAGGTTAATGCATTGCCAAACACGCTCCCACAAGTCCGCGTAACCACGCCTAGTTGCCCCATAGCCATTGTGATAAGTGGTTCATCAGGATATTGTGATTTTACTTGTTCGGTAGCCTGTAATACAGTGAGTACATCGCTAGGGGATTGTGGCATACAAGCCAATTTTGCTACATCTGCACCAGCTTGTTTCATGCCGACTAAACGGCCTTTAATATCATCCAATGCTGGTGTTTTATGAAAGTCATGATTACTCATCACCACTGTGACACCATGCTTATGAGCCAATGCCACCGTTTTTGTCATATGCTCACGATGTTCTGTGTCGTCAAAGAAATATTCGATATCGATAGCATCCACAAAGCCGGTTGGGATAATTTGATCGAGCATGTTGAAATAATCCTCTACGGAAATTTCACGCTCGCCCCCTTCTTGTTTCGTACGCCACGTAAACAAGAGGCCTTTGTTGCCGATAGCAGGTTTTACTATCTTCAACAATTCCAAAATACTTGTAACAGATTCGGCGCTTTCATAAAAATCAATGCGCAATTCCACCACATCACATGGCAACTCGCGAATGTACTCGCACTCTGCCAAAATATCTGCCGTCGTTTTGCCCACCATAGGCACGGCAATTTTCGTCACGCCATCACCAAGAAGAGCCGGTCCGATTGAAACCATAGGTCACCTCAAATACAGTCAATTAGAAAATAATTTCCTTAATGAAATCCGTCGGCATATCTTCACCAGTCCAGATTTTGAAAGCCTCTGCACCTTGCCAGAGCATCATGCCCATACCATTGCAATGAGGACAACCGACCTCTTTGGCCCAGCTCAAGAATTTAGTCTCCCGAGGCGCATACACAACATCCATCACGAACAAGTCAGGACGAAGGAATGATTTGTCAGGCACTGGTGTTACGTCCTCAATCGGTTTCATACCGCAAGACGTAGCATCAATCAAAATATCGCTGCTGTCGATAGACGCGCGCACCGCATCAAGATCCGCCAAATCACCGATAGTCACTTTGCAATTTGTGCGTTCCGTTAATTTTTGAACCGTCGCTTCGCCGTTAGCGTAGAATTCATCCTTACGGTTAAAGATACGAATTTCAGACACCCCATCAAGGGCTGCTTGTACCTGGATAGCCGTCGCTGCACCGCCAGCACCGAAGACAGTCATGATTTTACCTTTGTAATCCACACCCGCTTCTTCGAGGGCTTTCATCGCCCCTGTACCATCCGTAATCGTGCCAGTGAGGACGCCATTATTATTCACAACCGTGTTCACAGCGCCAATAATTTGCGCCGCCGGCGTCAATTCATCAAGATATTGCGTAATCGCCACCTTGTTCGGCATGGACACATTCCAGCCGCGCACGCCCATAGCACGCAGGCCTTTCACAGTGTCCTCCAGCGTCTCATTATCCACCTCGAACACCACGTACACATAATCAAGGCCCAATTTTTTGAAAGCCTCATTATGCATCGTCGGAGACATGCTATGACGAATCGGCTTTGCAATCAACCCGATTAACTCTGTATGACCCGTAACACGCTCTGTAACTGGAATAGAACCCATAAATCCTCCTATAGTATCACAAACCAATCCATCCACCCACGTTTTACATAACCGCGTTGGCGAATGTCAATTTGTGAAAGTACTCAATCTAAACCCTTTTTTCTCTATTTTTATCTACCATGAACTCATCCACACGAAATAATATATCAATTCCATTGATATATTTCTCTTTGCAATTACGCTCATCTATAGATAAAATCTATAGAATTTATTATAACAAATTAGACTTTAAACCTCTAGCAAAAATACTCAGAACACTATCTAAACTATGTAATTTTATATCCTGCACCCACAATATTACATCTCCCTCGCTCGTGAAATGAACGGGGCACCCCCCCTCTCCTCCCACGTATATGGACATCACTTACGTGTTTTACGTGGCGCACACTCGTTAGAATGTTGTATCTTTATCTAAATGACACCAATGCCTTATCTGAGGCGTGATGTGGGCGCCTTCTTCACGCAAAAATGCACAGAGGGGTTCTCGTAGCGCCCTCAAAGTCGCGAGAGAACCCCTCTGTGCATTTTACCCCGTTATGAAACGCGATCATGCGCCCCAGATAACATTTTTGTCTTATAAGAAAGATACAACATCAATAACCCTGTGATACCGAACACGTAAGCAATGCCCATATACGTACTCACTACGCTGGCAAACACGGGCCCAATCATACTCCCAAATTGCTGTGCCGTCGTAGTCATACCAAACATACGGCCACGGAAGGCTGGATCCGTATTTAATGTCACTGCCGCACTTAAGGACGGATTTACACCTACAATAAAGCTACCAATGAGAATTTGCAACGCTCCGAACCACCAAATACCAAATGGTAAGGCTTGAAGCAATAGGACTGCACCTGAGCCTGCCAAACAAAAGGAAATCGTTTTAAAATACCCTTTATTTTGACCCAAACACACCCATAAATTTGTGGTTACCGCACCTGCTAATCCACCAATACTTAAAATTGTACCTGCCACAATGGCTGCATTGTCCATAGTGCCTTGCATTTCCCCTACATAGAGGGCTAGAATTGGCTGCAACATCATAATGGCAAACTGCATAAAGAAGAATAACCAAACTAGCTGCATTAAAATTGGGTGGCCTTGTACATGACGGAAATCACCCATAATCGAAGTATCTTTTTGTACAGCTTTTTTATGTTCTACCGTTGCAGCAATAGTTTGACCTTTTTTCGTAATCTTACTCAAATCAGCTGCTGTTTTCGCGGCCTCATGAACGCAAGGTTCATCAACATGCGTAGTTTTTCCTGTAGCACTAGTTTCATCCACACTACTACGCACAGCCTCATTTTCATCATCAGCAGACAACTGTTTACTTGGCAATGCCGAAATATTCGGTTCTTTCACCAAGAACAATACCATAAACGTAGCGATGATAACAGCAATACCAGACACATAGAACACAGGACGCATGCCTACGACACTTTCAACGGCACCACCTAAAAAAGGACCGATGATGTTGCCCAGAATAAGACCAGTTTGAAAAATACCGAGCGCCTGCCCTACGCGTTTTTCATTAACGCTGAGGGACACCATGGTCATGGCCGCTGGAAAGAATCCATTAGCAAAACCCAAAAAGGCACGCCCCAAAAGAAGTTCCCACGCATTCGACACAAAGCCGATAATAACATAGGCGATACCAATGGCAAAACCAGCACGCAAAGCCATGCGTTTTTTCCCATGTTTATCGGCGATTTTACCCCATATAGGAGCCATGATACCGGCGATTAAAAATGTAATGCCAAACACCGCGCCGGACCACAAAGCAACGTGATCTTGTTCAACGCCCAATTCTAGCAAATAGACCGGCAAAAATGGAGTGATCATAGTGTAACAAATAGCAAGGATACTCATGCTAATGCTGAGTATCCAAACGTTACGCATGCCACCAAGTTGCTTATCTTCGTGAACTTGTTGATTCATTACGCCTCCACAGGGAATCGTTGTTCAATAACGTCCTCAAGACTGATTTGTTCCATCACCTTGCGGAATTCATCTTGGAGATGTTTCCATAATGGCGCCGTCAAACAATCGTTCATCATAGGACATTCCTCTGCATCATCGTCAAGGCATGACACGAGGGCAATGGAATCCTCTGCAGCATATAAAATTTCATATACATTGTAGTCCTTCGTTTCACAAACGAGACGATACCCGCCGTATTTGCCGCGACCACTCTTAACGAGGCCTGCTGCGGACAACCGAGATACAATGCCTTCTAAATATTTATCGGAAATTCCTTGACGCTCAGCCATTTCCCGAATTGATACATTTTTTTCACGGCCATTTTCTGCAATATCTGCTAACACCAGCAATGCATAACGACCCTTTGTCGAAATTTTCATAGATTTACCTCTAAATTTCCATTAATTTGTACTATAATAGTACATATATTTAAGTATATCACAAGTTTTCCAAATTCATACAAAAACTAGAGGGAAATATGGTACACTAGATATATCATTTTATTATATTTATTATGATTTATACATTTCTGGAGGGTATCTAATGTTAGATCAATTTTTTAAACTCACAGAACGTCAAACCTCGGTTAAGCAAGAAATTATCGCCGGGCTTACCACGTTCATCACTATGGCCTATATTTTATTCTTGGCCCCAAATCTTCTCAGCATTGCAGGGATGGATAAGGATGCGGTTCTCATCGCTACTGCACTAGGTGGCGGTTTTGTAACCATCGCCATGGGTCTCTTTGTTAACTATCCAATCGCCTTAGCACCAGGCGTAGGACTGCTAGCCTTTTATGCATTTACAGTTGTTCTAGGCATGGGAATTTCCTGGCAAACAGCACTTGGTGCAGTCTTTATTTCTGGCCTTGTATTCCTTGTACTTACGTTGACCTCCGTTCGTCAGATGATTGTGAAAGGTATTCCCGCGTCTATGAAAGTGGCCATTACAGTTGGTATTGGTCTTTTCATTTCTATCATTGGTTTAAAATTATCTGGTCTAATGACCATTGCGTTGAGTCTCTCCCCAGATACATTAGCTGCCGCTACTGCCAATCATGGCTCTATTGTTCCACCAGCCTCTCAAGCACTGCTTACACTAGGTGATTTACATCATGATGAAACCTTATTAGCCCTCTTTGGATTAATCTTCACAGCCCTCTTGATGGCTCGCAATGTGCAAGGTGCTATGCTTATCGGTGTATTTGTTACAACTATCGTATCCTATGTAACAGGTCTTTCTACTTTACCTGAACACTTCTCCTTGATGGCTGTGCCTGACTTCAGCAAAGCAGCCTTCTTTGAACTCGACATTCCAGGTGCCCTCCACATGGGTCTCATCACAATTATCTTCTCCTTCACATTCGTTGAATTATTCGACTCCATGGGTACATTAATCGGTACCGCTTCCAAGGCAAAAATCGCAGATCCTAAAACTGGCTCCTTCCCTGGTCTTGGCAAAGCAATGACCGTTGATGCTATTGGCGTGAGTGCTGGTGCCGTGCTTGGTACAAGTACAATTACTGCCTTTGTTGAAAGCGCCGCTGGCGTTGGCGCAGGTGGTCGTACAGGTCTCACCGCGGTCACAACTGGCGTAATGTTCTTATTATCCCTATTCTTTGCTCCATTGATTACATTAGTACCAAATGCAGCAACATCTCAAATTCTAGTTCTCGTTGGTGCTCTTATGATTGGCGCCATTCGCGATATTGACTTTGATGATTGGACAGAAGGATTCCCAGCATTCTTAGTTATCATATTGATGCCATTCACATACAGCATTGCTAACGGTATCTCTGCTGGTCTCGTGGCATACCCACTTGTAAAACTAGTGGCTGGTCGCGCGAAAGAAGTAAATTGGATCATGTATGTTCTAGCGGCGTTAGTGCTTGTAAGATACATTTGGTTCTAAAATGCTAGTACGATACAGTTGGTTCTAATTCTTAAACCTACACTTGTATTAGTAAGATAAATCTAGTTCTGATTCTTAAAGCTAGAATATATAACAAAACCCCGTTTGTATGATTTACATGCAAGCGGGGTTTTATAGTATATAGCGTATTCTCTATTTTTTAGTTGTTTTTGCAATCGATTTAAAAGATGACAATCCTAATACGCACGCATGCAATATGACTTTCATAAAATCGGTATTGTAAAATTTGTTTACTGACACAAAACATCTATCTAATTTTATTGGAATTATTACTTTATTATGGTAAAATTCTATAGGATGAAACATGCGACACACAGGCTAGATTTTACTGCCTAGCCTATGTGTCTTTAATTCTTTATACAGGAATCATACACAGGGAGTGTAGTATATGAAAAAGTACATAACTTTCACCATGTTAGGAATATTCTTGGCCTTAGTCCTTCCATTTCAACAAGCGGACGCCAGTTGACTAAGTAAAACATGGAATGATTTGTGATTAAGATATTCATTGTATATATTTACACACATAAATTAAAAAGAGGATTTATTATGTCTGAAGAACATGATCTCAAGCGGGGTCTCAAAAACCGCCATGTCCAATTATTAGCTATTGGCGGTGCAATCGGAACGGGGCTGTTCCTTGGTTCTGGCCGGTCTATTCATTTGGCGGGTCCATCCATTTTACTATCCTATATCATTACAGGGCTCATTTGTTTCTTCCTCATGCGTGCCTTAGGTGAGTTGTTGATGTCAAATTTAGAACATCACTCCTTCATCGACTTCGTAGAGGACTATTTAGGTGAACGGGCGGCTTTCATCACGGGCTGGACGTACTGGTTCTGTTGGCTATCCGTTGCGATGGCCGATTTAACGGCTGTAGGCCTCTATATGCAATACTGGTTTGAGTGGCTGCCTCAGTGGGTACCAGCGCTAATCGTACTGCTCATACTTGTTATGATGAATCTCACCGCTGTTAAACATTTTGGAGAAATGGAGTTCTGGTTTGCCCTCATCAAGGTTATCGCCATCATAGCCCTTATTATTATTGGTTGTGGCATGATTTTCTCTGGATTTGAAACAAGTGCAGGTCCATCCACATTCTCTAATCTTTGGAATTATGGTGGTTGGTTCCCGAACGGCTTATGGGGATTTATTCTTTCATTCCAAATGGTAGTATTCTCCTTCGCTGGCATCGAACTCGTTGGTTTGACCGCAGGGGAAACGGAAAATCCAAAACGCGTAATTCCCATGGCCATCAACAACATCCCGTTACGCATTATTTTATTCTATGTAGGCGCTTTAGCAATCATCATGAGTATTTATCCTTGGGTGGATGTTAATCCAGCGCAAAGCCCATTTGTAATGGTATTCCAAGCTATCGGCATCGTGATGGCGGGTTCCATCGTAAACTTCGTGGTATTAACCTCTGCAGCATCGGCTACAAACTCTGGTATCTTCTCTACAAGCCGCATGATTTACGCCTTGGCAAAACGTGGTCACGCACCGCATTCCATGCGTCGCTTAACAAATAGCCACGTACCATACCAAGCTACAATCTTCTCCGCTGCGGTATTGCTCATCACAGTTGTATTGAACTATATCATGCCAGAGAGCGTATTCGTTATGATTACCTCCATATCAACGTTCTGCTTTATTTATATTTGGGCCGTTATGATTTACTGCCATATGAAATATCGTGAGAAACGACCTGATTTGGTGAAAGCATCCACTTTCAAAATGCCTCTCTATCCTGTGATGAATTACCTTATCCTAGCATTCTTTGCATTTATCCTTGTGGTATTAGCATTGAACGAAGATACCCGCATTGCCCTCTTGTTCACACCAGTATGGTTTGTCATTTTATGGGCTCTCTACTCCATGTTACATACAGATGCACCTGATCCATTAGAAGACACCATTATAGACATGGCTGGTACAAAGGATGAATACAAAAAACGTAAGCATCAAGAACAATTGAATATCAAAAAATCAGAAGAATATGATGATTATAAATTATAAGAATTCCTTCTTGTATTTTTAGTGCCAGCCATATGATATACTGTAAATACAAAAGGCTAGTGGTTTTCCACAATAACGAACCCCCTTGTAGGTAACGTCTACAAGGGGGTTCTCACATTATAACGCTAATGCTGGAGCATCGGGCTGATTACTCACCATTATCTGCTCAACCACTTGTAGATATAGTTTGCCACTACACCTGCCAATACATATAGTAGCGTCTGAATTGGCAACAAAACATACTAAACGTTGTAGTGTAAGCAAAAGACTGAGTCGTACAATTACTATGGGCATCATAAATACTACATTGATATCAAATAGTGCTTTAGCGGCTAATGTAGTTGTAGATAAAAGTAATGAAGAAAGTCCTGTAACCAATACAATAACAAGTTCTACTGATGTGGCTTTAGTAGGAACAGACAACAAAATAGATACAGCTAACAAAACAAGTGTAAGCGGTAAACAGAATACAGTTACCCAGAGTGATGATGTCAATATTATTGGTCAAGGCAATACTGTCAGCAATAGCGATCGACAAAATGTTATTGGCAACAATAACAAGGCGGTGAATCTCTCTTCCGGAATTTTAATTGGTGATTATCAAAAATTGAATGCAAGCGGAGAATCTGTCATTATTGGTTCCCTAAGTCCGGCAGAACAAGAGGTAGGAACAAATGAACAGGGTGGTGGCAGTGTAGTTCTGGGCTATCATACGGTCAGCAATGGCGGCAACAATGTTGTTGTGGGGCGTAAGGCCCGGTCGAATGGGTCTATGAATACCGTAACCGGTTATAACACTAGTATTTCCGGCATCGATGGTTCTTTTACACCTATGTTTAGTTCAGCCTATGGAAGTCTTAATCAAATCGCTGCGAATGAAGAAGGTTTTGATGGGGATTTAGCTAATAGTGTTTTGGGCTCCATGAATAAGATTGCCAATTCTGGCAATTCCTTGGCACTAGGTGCCGGAAACAGGATAAATCATGCTTTTACAGGGCTTGATAATGGCGTATATACTAATTAAGGAGCCTTATGGCTCTTTTTTACATGTATCTCAATAGAGTAAATTTTAAGTCTACGAAATATCGAATTATTTTGTGATATCTAGATGAACGAAAATATGGTCAAATCGACTCATGAATTGTTTAATTTCATCATGAGATAGGAATGATTCCCTTTGAATTTTAAAATCTACACCCACATCCTTGAGGAATTTAGCTTGGGATACAAGGCAATTACCACCAAGGGTAATAATTTTATCTGGATTGCCTTCTTCTAATAATCGTACCGCTTGCTCAATATTGGCCGTTACCTCCTGACGAGCATACACGCCATCTGTAACAGGGTATTCAATACCTCTAGGAGGATCAATCTTCACCTCTACCAACGGCTGTTTATCATTTTGTGGCACAATATGGCTCAACAATTTCGCCCCGAAATAATAGGTATCGAGACCGCACCTTGAAAATCTGGATATAATAATCGAATTGTTTTCATAATCTATAACCTCAACAAAAATGAACCTATCTGCAATATTCTGCTATAGGTCCATTTTATCATTTGTATTTATACCATTACAACGAATGAATTAACAACTCACCTCTATGCGTTCGCCTGTACGCATATGGGTGAAAGCTACTTTCACAGCACGCAATTTGAACGGTTCACCCGTTGCCTTACCACCATATAGTTCGTCACCTACCAATGGATGACCGATATGGCTGAAGGCCACACGAATTTGATGTGTCCGCCCCGTTAACAGTTGTACGTCTACATCAGTGGTATTAGCTTGTTCATCACGAAGCACTACATTATAAGCGGTGCGAGTCATTTTGCCTTCGGACTCAGCTGCTTTTGGTTTTAGCACCATATAATGAATGCCATCCACGCTTTTCTTCATAGGCAATTCTAAGGTTTGCTCATCTTGTTCTACCAAACCTTCCGTTGTAGCACGATACCATTTTTCAAACACATTATGTTCAATTTGTTGTTGGTAATAGCTCTGTGCCAAACCACTCTTGGCAATGACGATACAACCAGATGTATCACGATCCAAACGGTTTAAAAAGCGCACCTTCCGTTTAATCTTATTAAGATCAAAATAATAAGCCACCCCATTTGCCAACGACGTTTGATTATGAGAATTCACCGTCAAGCCCGCTGGTTTGTCCAAAATGAGGATGTCATCATCTTCATATAATACGTTAAGATCCATCTCTTCTGGCTTATGATCAATTTTCTCCTTCGCCATTTGCAAACGAATTTCGTCCCCCTCATGCACAATAGTATGCGGATTGGAACGTTGATCATTAACCAACACGAGCTTCTCTTCAAATAATTTTTTCATACCTTTGCGAGGCAATCCCCTCGCATCTAGCACTTGGCCGAGCGTAGCTTCTTCCTCTGCATCAGCCAATAAGGTTTGGTCTACCTCCCATACGAAATCATCATCTCTATAGGTTTTTCTGCGCATCGTAGTACCATTCCCTTCTACATTTGTAATCTCTGGCCCATCATATCGCAGTGTTGGATTTACAACAGGCTTCCCTTGGTGAAAGTTGATTCTCCCCCGGTACGGTTGCCATCCACACTGTCATGATATCCAGTATCCGTTAATTGTCTATATGTTAATTTTACAACAAGTATATGCTCTATCCTAGCAAAATCCATCAAATGCGTGTAAATCTATGGTAAATACCATGTAAATGACTATACCTTTTGCACCATATGTGGATCCCGTGGCAAATAGTCTAGGAATGGACTCGCCTTTGTGCCCTGACCTTTGAGGCTTTCACGAGAATAGGTAATAACTAGTTCCTGTTTAGGACGCGTGAGAGCCACGTAGAACAAGCGTTTTTCCTCATCCTCGTTGTTATCGCGGAGAGCCATAAAGCTTGGGAATGTACCTGCATTCATACCGGCAAGATACACATGGTCGAATTCACTGCCCTTTGCCTGATGAACCGTGATAATCGGAATACGGTCATCATTTTTCACCTGTTGGCTCGGTTCGCCCGCAGTGAGGGCCGCCAGTTGTAAAATATGCATGAGTCGATCGCGACCACCGCTAGATTCGTATTCTCTATCTAATCGTTCCATAATGCGATAGAGATCGCGAATATATTCCACCTTCGCCATTTCATGATGATTTTTATAATAGGCAAGGACGCCCATGTCATTCATGATATATGCCAACAGTTGTGTCGGCGTATCAGAATCCACCTTGCGACGAAGCGTTGCCATTTGGGATGCAATACTGGCAAAGGCGCTCTTGTATTGGCTAATTAACGCCATTCGTTTTGTTTCCGTTGGTACGATATTCGTATCTAGCGCATAAATTAAGAGCTGTGCCGTAGCGAGGATGTCGTCCATCGCATTGTGTGTCGGCACGTGATTAATAGGGAAATGATCGCTCAAGAATCCCAATTTATGATTCGGCAAATTCGGATAGAATCGTCTAAAGATATCTAACGTATCATAGATGGCGCCAAATTCTGGCGTTCCCAAATTATGACGATGTAGTTCGCTAGTGAAAATGCTCACATCATAATTTACATTATGCCCAACGATAACGGCACCTTTGGAAAACACCTTAAAATCCTCTAGAACAACTTGTGGTGGTTCACCATGTTCTGCCAAAAACTCATCTGTAAAACCGTGAACCTCGGCAGAGGTCCCTACTGGCTTATCTGGCCTGATAAACCGTTCAAAGGTATCTAATATTTGGCCCCATTCATCGATACGGATAGCTGCAATTTGCACGATATTATCTGACGTAGTGTCTACGCCTGTACTTTCCACATCATAGACAATAACCTCGTGATTGGCGAGACCTTGTTTTAATTTGGCATACGGCTCGGCCTCAAAGATTTTCATATCCATGAAGTCCGTTAATTTTAGTCCCGCCTGACGTGATTCGGGACTTTCAATATCGCGAATACGAGCATCACCGATACCAGATACATAGCGTTTAATAATCCGTTTCGCGCTGACCGAATCGTTAGGATTCATCAAGAGTTTGAAATAGGCCATGACATCCTTGATTTCTTGGCGACGATAGAATTTGTACTCGTCGATAATCATGAACTGCCGCTGCTCGGTTTCAGGATAATCCTGGTTAAAGCGCTCAAAATAGGCGCTCAAGCGCTGTGCTTTTTTATTGTCACGCACCAAGACGCCTACATTAGCATCCGTCGCAAGTTTACGAATAGAATCGTAAATAAATTTAGCCTCATCGTATTCATTTTTGCCACCATAAATGCGGACCGGCGGTCCATCCTCAGCACTGACGGCACGAGGCATTTCGTTGTAAATATTGCCCACTAGTTTTGGGAACATATGACGCAATGTTTCAAAGGCCATAGTAAACAACGTCCGGTTAGAACGGAAATTTTCATAGAATACTATTTTTAACGGATCAAAATGCTCCTCAAAATCGGCCAATAACCGGAATGGATCCGACCCACGCCATTCGTAGATAGTTTGGAAATAATCGCCACATAAGAGCACGTGATTGCCCTTCCACAACATTTCCATCACCTTGTACTCCAACAGTCCCGTATCCTGCATTTCATCCACCGCGATATAGGAATAGCGACTGCGCCAACGTTCACGGATTTGCTCATCTTGGAATAAACGATGTACACCCGTTATGAGATCCGTAAAATCCATGCCATGCACGGATTGCAATGCTTCATCATAGCTAACGAGCCAATCTGCCCCCTCTTGAGTAAAGGCATGGAAGGCATCGGATTGTACTTGGTTATAATTGACGAATAATTTTTCTAGGTCCTTGGATTTTTCCTTCATCAATTGACGAATTGTTTTACCATAATCCTCGTGGGGATCATTGGAATAATAGCCATAATAGGAACGGTATTCCTTGACCATCGCCAAAAGGGCTGCAAAGCTCATATCTCGCACATTGCCAGGTTTTATGGGCATGTACAATTCCTTGCAATCCTCTTCGTCAAAAATAGTGACATCCATGAATAGGGCGTCGTTGCGTTTACTTTCATCCTGAATAATCTTAAAACAAAAGCTGTGGAAAGAACTAACCTCCACAGCTTTGGCTGCACTACCAGCTAGGGAGATGATGCGTCCTTTCATTTCGTTGCACGCCTTATTCGTAAAGGTCATACACAAAATTTGAGACGCCTCCGCACGGCCACTTTCAATAATGTGGGCCACCCGATAGGCAAGAGTATTCGTTTTTCCAGTTCCCGCAGAGGCCAATAATAAAATATTACGATCCAACTCGTCTATGACGCGTTGTTGTTCTTTATTAATTGCCATGTGGAACCTCCCTTATAATGCGTGCCAGATGGCAACAACAATCATTGGAATAGGACCGAACAGAGCAGTCAATGCCCATAACCAGAATCCCACATCCATAGGAATATTAAACATGTGTACTGCCGCGTAATAGGCCACAAAACCTAGGACGAGGTTCACTACAACCTTTTTAATCGTAAAAAATGCCATTTTGAAAGCCACGATTGCTACAATCACGGTCGTCACGGTAGACAAAATAGGCGATGCTAATAATGTTTCCATAGTTTCCTTTCCTGCACCCGTGGGGCGCTGTTCGCAGTGTATCCCCTTATATCGGCTACGAACCGAAGGTGTTATCCCTTCATTTCTTGGCGGTTATTTACGGCACCGCCTAGCGTTACTTCATCAGCATATTCGATATCGCCGCCCATTGGTACGCCACGGGCAATACGAGTGACCTTGATACCACTAGGTGCGAGCAAGCGTGCCAAATAGAGGGCTGTCGCTTCCCCTTCAATATCTGGATCCGTCGCCAAAATCACCTCTTGCACCTTGCCATCGCGAAGGCGAGCAATCAGCTCTTTCACTCGAATATCCTCGGCACCAATGCCCTCCATAGGGGACAAAGCGCCTTCTAGTACATGGTACAAGCCCTTGTAATCGCCACTGCGTTCCAAAGCGATGACGTCACGAGATGTTTCTACCACCATGATGGTCGTTTGATCGCGATTTGGATTCGAGCAGAATTCGCAAGGATCTTGGGCCGATAAATTAAAGCAAATGGAACAATGATGGGTGGCGCCCTTGGCCTCCACAATGGTGTTCACCAATTGGTCCACCTCTTCTTGAGGCAATTCTACCAAATGGTACGCCAACCGCCGCGCTGATTTAGACCCGATGCCGGGCAAACGGCGCAATTGTTCCACCAATCGTTCAAGTGCATTTGTCATCTTAGAATAAACCTGTTGGCAAGTTCAAACCGCCTGTTACTTTACCCATTTCTTGTGCTAACATATCATCTACTTTTTTGCCTGCTTCATTAATGGCAGCCAACACCAAATCCTCTAACATTTCTACGTCTTCTGAATCTACTGCAGTAGGATTGATTTTGAGGGATTCTACTACTTTTTCACCGTTCATTACAACCGCAACAGCACCACCACCTACGGATACTTCTACAGTACGAGTTTTCAATTCCTCTTGCATTTTTTTCATCTCAGCTTGCATTTTTTGTACTTTTTTCATCATGCCTTGCATGTTGCCCATACCTTTACCGAACATTGTTGTTCCTCCTATTATTGTTTAATTCATGAGTATTTACATTGAATAATTATTTACTATATATCATATCATTGTGAAAGTTTCATTAGAGTTCTACTCATGTATACCTCGGGATATCAGTCCCCTTATATTCTTGGGGGTGCGGTAACCGTTTCGGTAATTTTTAGTTAGTCCTCTTTAATAACCTCAACGATGATGTCATTATCTTCTGACAATTTTTCTAGCGTTCCTGCCAATAGAGGATTATTTTTCTCCTCTTCGGACATATTATCTGGGTCCCATGGATACTCAGATTCTATGATTACCTCAGTGGGTTCCTGTACATTCCCTTGATTCACCGGGTTGGCAGTGTGATGAACTGCAGGCCCTTGCGAGTTTTCCTCTGTTTGAGTTAATCCTTTAGGTGGCCTGGGTTTGATAGGTTCATCACCAAAGCCTTCGATAGGGATATCCTCCTCACGGGCTGGTTTCGCCTTTGGTTTAACAGCATTGCTGCCTGTTTGATCCGCCGCTTGCCGGTATTGCTTATACTCAGGACTACCTACCATAACTGCATCTACGGAAACTCCACGACCAGTCATACTTTGGAAGGCATCAAAAATATCTTTTTTATGCACATCGTTAGACAACATTTTTAAATACGTTACCGATTTGAAAGCAAACACTGCATGTACATGATCAAGAAAAATCAATTGGCCAAATCCAAGCATCGTAGCTACCATAGCGCGGCTCGTATCCTTTAGATATTTTACCACGTTGTGTTGAATCGTACTATATTCCGCTTTGTTCACAACACCCTCGCCGATTGCGACTGGTGCTGTACTTGTCTGTTGCGGTGCTCGCGCTGGCCCCCCCGTTTGTGATGATGAGCCAGCTGGCGGAACCGTACCTTTTTGCGCAGGTCCGCGACTAGAAGCTCGAGGCGGTTCTGCTCCTGGCGGCACCATGCCTGGTGCTTGATTTCCTCTTGGAGGCATATTTCCCACTGGCGGCGGCATCATTTCAGCTGGTTCATATTCATCCATAGGTGGTGGGGCGGAGAAATAATTATCTTCACTCGATTGACTGTTCTTCGATTGTGGTGCGACATAATTTGGTACGACTGCACTTGGCGCTGGTGCACTCGGTGTAGCATAGCCGTTCATCACTCCACCTGCAGTGCCACCGGAATATCCACTAGCACCGCTATTGAATCCACCCGATGACATACCCTGTTCTAATCGTGCCACACGATTGAGCAAGCCTTCTTGTTCGGCTCGGTCAGATCGTTCAAGAGCAGATACGCGTTCTTCGATACTTTCATCAATATCACTCATGCGAGCGCACAATACGAGTAGGCCCATTTCCACGATGGTTCTCGGATTATCCACTTGTTTGGCATCGTTCAAAATTGCTTGCGCACTGCGGATGTATAGGTTCAATTCCTCAAAGGACACAGATTGTGCCTGAGCGAGGAATGTGTCACGCAAACTATCGTACACCTTCAGTTCTTCCGCATCAGGCGCCACCTTGGCCACGAGTAGGGCTCTTACATGAGAAATGAGGGCCTCCATGATTTGCGTCGCATCTCTACCCTCTGAAAGCGCGGCTTTCACATGTTTTAAAATATTCGCACCATTGCCATCTCGCAAGTCATCTAGGAATTGGACAATCCAATCCTTGCCCACAAGGCCGATGAGTTCCTCCACGATTTGGGGTGTAATCTCGCCGGTAGCCATACCGGCACATTGGTCAAGAATACTCAAGGCATCGCGCAAACCACCATCTGCATGAACAGCGATGAGTCGTGCCGCACCTTCGGAAATGCTGAATTGTTCTTGATCCGCCACATATTGCAAACGTTGGGCGATATCATCGGACGTAATGCGTCTAAATGTATAACGTTGGCAACGAGACACAATCGTAACCGGCAATTTCTCAATCTCTGTGGTGGCAAAAATGAACATAATGTGGGCTGGCGGTTCCTCAATCGTTTTAAGAAGCGCATTCCAAGCCTCTGTGGTAAGCATATGGGCTTCGTCGATAATGAAGATTTTTTTACGCCCCTCTACAGGCATAAATTTTACACTTTCACGGAGGGCACGAATCTCATCAATACCACGGTTAGACGCCGCATCAATTTCCAGCACATCCATGGACTGACCACTCAAGATTTGTTTACAAGACGTACATTCATTACAAGGATGGTCCGTCGGTCCGTACTCGCAATTGATGGCGCGGGCGAAAATCTTGGCCATACTCGTTTTACCTGTACCACGAGGGCCGGCGAACAAATAGGCATGCGCCACCTTATCCTCACGAACGGCGCGCATCAACGTATCACTAACTTGATGCTGCCCTACCACATCCGTAAACGTCTGGGGGCGATATTTACGATACAGTGCAATATAAGCCATAGGATCCTCCTTTCCCATACATTTCATAGTCATCATTACCGCAACCACAACGGTGGCAGCGCATAATCCATGCACCAAACCACAGTCTGAACTAGCCAGTGTTGCGACATTTTTTCATTTATCCTATAAAAAAAAGCAGCCCTCTATGCTGCTTTCTATTTGTAGTACTCGATCATGACAGCCTCCGGGTTCCCCGTGGCACATGAAGGTTACCGCTTAGTGCTGCTACCTCTCAGTCCTGACACGATTCACAGGCCTCCATTGCACGGGCCCGAAAGCTGCCATGATCCAATACTACATATGCTTTTATTAGCCTTATAATTATATAATATTTAAAGATTTTAGTAAAGATAAAATATTTAATAGGTATCCCCGTCACAAGTTGACGGGGATACCATATTTAAACCTCAATTATATTTCTTCACTAAACGCCGACTCCCCACGTTGGAACGTCGTTTTATCAAATACATCCACCAATTCCTCAACGGCTTGGCTAGGTGACATGGAGCCTTCAATGACGGCTTCTTCCACTTCACCAAGGCGGCCTTGGACCACATGATTGCGGAAGAACAGGTTGTGCAAATGTTCATCGATCATATCATGAACCCAACGCAAAGTTTGGGATTGACGGCGTTTCTCAAACACACCATTTTCTTTACCTTGATTTTCAAATGTCTTAATGACATCCCATAATTCAGAGAGGCCTTTTTTGCTAACAGCAGAGCAAGTATAAGCGCGAGTTTGCCATTTTTCAGTAGCTGGGCGAATATAGTGTAACATCCGATCGTAATCGCCTCTTGCTACTTGGGCCTTTTTGAGATTATCTCCATCAGCCTTATTGACTACAATGGCATCGGCCAATTCCATTATCCCCTTCTTGATGCCTTGCAATTCATCACCAGCACCTGTGAGGACAATGAGCATAAAGAAATCCACCATAGAGCGAACCGTAACTTCACTCTGCCCAACGCCAACGGTCTCTACGAGGATAATATCATACCCGGCAGCCTCGCAGAGAAGCATAGTTTCTCGACTCTTGCGCGCTACACCGCCAAGAGTGCCCCCAGCTGGAGAGGGTCGAGCGTAAGCATTAGGATGCTTCGTTAACGTTTCCATACGCGTCTTATCGCCTAAAATACTACCTTTTGTGACTTGGCTCGTAGGGTCTACGGCTAATACGGTCACTTTAAAACCTTCATCACAGAGCATATTACCAAAGGCCTCTATGAAAGTACTTTTACCAGCCCCCGGGACCCCTGTAATGCCGATACGCAACGCCTTACCAGTTCTCGGTAACACAGTTTGCAATACATTTTGAGCCATTTTAAAATGCTCTCTTTTATTACTTTCCACAAGAGTAATCGCCCGAGAGAGAATGACGCGGTTCCCCTGCTCGATACCGCGCACATAATCTAGCACACCTAATTTTCGACGCGGTTTCATTGGTCGCCGCGTCGGCTGTAGGTGTTCAGAGCCCGTGCTTGCCATGCCATCATGGGCCTCTTTGACCCCTTTCATCACATGGCAAGCAAAGGTATCCTCTGATTTTGCGTGCTCAGGCACCCAATCGGGTCTATAGGTGTTGCTATGATTAACCTCGCGAGTCTCATTTATCGTGCGTTTTTCATTAGACACTGCATCAAATGAGGTTTCGCGATTACTCGTCACATCCCGATTGTTACTCATAGTATTATCACTCATTCGTTTCCGCTTGTACGTGTTCCATCAATGTTTCAAGCAGTTTTTTCGCTGCTACTGGAAGCACTGTACCAGGACCAAAGATAGCAACGGCGCCATGGTCGCGTAAGAACTCATAGTCCTGAGCAGGAATTACGCCGCCAATTGCTACGAGAATATCGCCACGGCCACGTTTTTCAAGTTCTTCTACCAATTGTGGTAACAATGTTTTGTGACCTGCTGCGAGGGCGACGACCTTCCATATCCTCAAAGTCATCTGCCAATTGGCGAACTTCTTTGATGACATCATCATCTTCAAATTCACTGCTGTATACACCAGAAATAGAACGAATAACGGCTTTATGACGGCCTGTTACTTTTTCTACGGCAAAGGAAATTTCACCTAAGGATGCACGAGCACGGGCCGCTTCAAGAGCTAATGCCAACAAATTGCCTTCCCCAGATTCTGTAGCATTTGTAATTTTTTCAAGACAAGATTGAACAGTCTCTTCATCACGATTAGCACGCAATTTTTCAAGACGACGAATTTGGGCTTCACGTACAGCTGTATTATCTACGTCAAGGATATCTAATGGATCTTCTTTATCTAGACGATATTTATTGATGCCCACGATAGCTTCTCTGCCAGAGTCGATACGAGCTTGACGACGAGCTGCCGCTTCTTCGATACGCATCTTAGGAAGACCAGTATCGATAGCTTTCGCCATGCCGCCAAGGGATTCGATTTCTTGGATATGGCCCCAAGCGCGACGAATCAATTCATCGGTTAAGGCTTCTACATAATAAGAACCGCCCCATGGATCGATAACTTTACATACTTTTGTTTCATCTTGAATATAAAGCTGCGTATTACGAGCAATACGAGCTGAGAAGTCCGTAGGCAACGCAATGGCTTCATCAAGGTCATTCGTATTTAATATTATGGATGGAGGACCCCTTTACAATTTCATACAAACTAGAGTGGTTCGCATTCTTTGGCATCGTATCGTCTACATATTGAGATACGCCCCACGTTTCTTGAATGTAACCACTTACTTTTGTGCCCCTGGTATGACCAAAACCTCAATTTGATTCAATACATTGACTCAATACATCGTTTCTCGACTGCTACAATCCCCTTCCTATCGCTCGTAGGTACATACGGTGATTCTTAAATAGGCAGTTCTCCTGGCTTAGATTCATCGCTTCTCTTACCTTCCCAGATTACTCCAGTGGCATAATCAAGAGTCGCTCCTCTTACAGTGGCGGGACCGCATCGGCTTATACCGATTTCTCTATTGAGTCTTTCGACACCTATTCTCGATATTCTGTTGTCTTGCTTAGAGTATAGGTTAACAATTTACATTTCGTCAACCAAATTCCCCTCTTCATAAAATCAATTCATAAGCACCAAATCCCAATTTATAGCTCAAGGTAATAATTGTATGATTTTAAGGTATACCCCCTTAGCTATACTTACTTTACTGGAAAACTCCGATTATCTAAAATGATTCTACTTTCAATAGTTCAATAATTTTATTTTCCTCGATGATGCGAATGTACATGATAATCGCATATATAGGCAATAGTAATAGGGCCGTATACCACGCTTGGCATACTAGAATAATTCCCACCAATTCAGGCACAATATTTAAGAAATAATTCGGATGCTTAATATTGCGGAATAACCAATGATCTACATATTGATGGTTCTTCGCTACCATTAATTTGACGGTCCAAATCGGACTGAGTAAACGACTCACCATATATAACATATACATAGAGAATACCACGAGGCCCATGCCGATGAAAGTCAGTGAATTCACACTTCTATCTAGATAATAAAACTCACCTAAGGCATAAAAATAGATAAGCACATGAACTATAGCCATTAATTTACTATTAAACGCACCATACTCACGGCCCCCATCCGCTACTATACGAGCTTCATTCTGCTTAGATACACGCAAGAAATAAATCGAATGACAAAAATAATTGC
Organism: Veillonella absiana; assembly: GCF_032970865.1. NCBI lineage: Bacteria > Bacillati > Bacillota > Negativicutes > Veillonellales > Veillonellaceae > Veillonella > Veillonella absiana. Next base: position 111,488 of record NZ_JAWJZB010000002.1, read on the forward strand.
CACAAAACCATACACACACATTGAGGTCATATTAGAGCTCCTTTTTGCACACACATTAATACTATTTTTCAATACAAATATTGTACAATAAAATGCAAAATGCGCATTTATATGCTTTAAGTTTTATAACAATTTTCATACATATATTTAATAGATTCCTCTAAATAAGATTTACCAAACATGATCGTCCTTAATAAGCTAAATCCCACTAGCGTATCAACGCTAAATAGCTCAAAATACAGTTCCTCCCACGTGCCTAACCGATCCTCGATGGGGAGGTTAGGCCACACGCGATCTCTCCATTATGCTATAAGAAAAACTCCCTCAATGCCTTCGCAACGACATTCGACTTGACGTCAGGAGTAAGAAGGTATTGGGGGAGTTTGTATTATAAATAATTATTTTTCTTGCATTTCTTTTAGTAATTTTACAATCCGTGGTCCACAGCCCTTGCCACCGCAAGCACCAGTACCAGCCTTCGTAGCTTCTTTTACTTTTGGAAATGTATCAGCACCATTCAAAATGGCTTCCTTAATTGTTTTGCGCGAAATACTGCGACATGTGCAAACCTTTGTTAATTTGTCCAGAATTGCTTCCGGCACTTGATTTTCTTCAAAATCCATTGTCATCTTCCTTTTGCTTACCTAAGCACTATCAATGCATCACTCGATGCAAACCATGTAATATATACCATTCTTGATGAAAGTTTCAAAGATCATTACAACGACCCAAACCATCTCACCAAAAATATTTTTATCTTCATAATACACCACATCGATTTTTTTCGCTATAGATAATATTATGGATATCACTTAGATTAATTTAACGATACAATAGATTATTTAAATAAACTAACCCCCACCAATATATCAGCACTAAATTATCAATTGCACGATTGCTTGGAATGCACTTAGTATCGTCCTTTGTAAAGGATACATAATGGCACTCATGATTGGACTGTTAAGCAGTAGTAAAAATACGAACATGCTCACCCATCCAAACTGATAGATTTGTACACGCATCTGCCATGGCATAAATGTCATGATAATGCTACTACCATCTAATGGTGGGATGGGCAACATGTTAAAAATTGCAAAGTTAATATTATACAATACTATGAGTCGTAACACCGTATACAGTGCATCAGAGGTCAGTAGATTTGCCGCATCAAGACCAATCATCAAGCAGTACGCGATAAATGCCATAATCACATTTGATGTTGGACCAGAAAGGGCCACCAATAGTTCATCTGTACGACGATCCTTAAAGGCTGCAATATTGATTGGTACCGGTCTAGCCCAACCAAAGCCTATGAGAAACATGGCAAGAGCACCTACTGCATCAATATGTGCCATTGGATTCAATGTCAAGCGGCCTGCTAGACGAGGCGTCGGATCTCCTAGCCAAGTAGCCATACGCGCATGGGCATACTCATGCCCCGCTATGGCCAAAATGAGTGCTGGCACGCCAGCCAGAAAACCCATGATATCAAAATTAAACATAAAAATTCACCTTTATTTATGTGCCTCGAATTGAGCATTACCGCGATTAATACAAGTAAGCGCATTGAGACAACGCGGGTATCCAATATACGGTACACATTGGGACACCACATTAATCAAATATTGTTTGGAATGGCCCAACCGGAGATTACCGATTACATGAGCCTCTAACTGACTTTCACAACCACCTTGAGCCATTAAAAAGCAGAATGTAATGAGCTCACGTTGCGCCAAAGTAAGGCCAGTTCTAGTGTAATAATCACCAAAACAATTACGAGCAAGCCACAAATTAATGTGACGAGACTCCTCAGGCCCGGACTTGTAGAATTCACGCATACCTTCGCCGAAAATTTCCACTTGTGCTTCGATACCTTTTTCAAGGCGCGTTTCAGGACGTACGGTATTACGAGCTGGTTTCTCCACACTGAGACCAGAGTAATCAAAAATTTTATTCGTCCGTTTAATGAAAGGGCGAACACGACCGATGCCGAGGTATGGCACGCCTTGGTACACGATTTCCTTTACTTCATCAGGGGTAACACCAAAATTAAGTGCGGCCGGCATCATCAATGCATATTCATCGATAGCTTGGCTACCAATTAGGGCTGCTAAAATCGCCATAAAACGATCTTTAGCAGGTACATTTTTCCCCTCTTCCGTAATGACTTCATCATAGGCGAAATTATCAAAAATATCTTCAAATTCTGGATCAATACGCCCCGCTGGAGATGCTACTTCAGGAAACATTTTCTCCGTATATGCTTCTGCAAAATCTGTTTTGCCCATACTGTCCTCCTATATTCTTATATAGTATTATAGTGTGCTTGTGAAAGCTCCCAAATAGATGCCTAGTAAATGCCAATCTTTATTGCTAATATTCTGACTCTCACAATCATCTATATAATTTACATTTAACGGATAAATTTCACGTTGTACACAGTTTCCCATACTTGTTCAAACATAGCATACTCAGCCGTGCCAGGTTCTACTAAATTTGCATTACCATTCATATCGTATTTATATACCAATTTCTGACTAGGCTCTACCATATATTTATAAAGTGTTGCATCCCCATACTGGTTATTATGCATGTTGATAACATTAATGCCAAACACAAAGTTACGGCTACCATCGATACCTTTGAATTGGGATGCTAAATCAAAATAGTATGTTTCTGTGCCGTGAGCACTATTTTGTACTTCTGGATAATTTTCCAAACCATTCCAATTAGCAGCACTCGCAACGCCACCAACCATCAACGTAGCACCAAGAACTACTGCAGCTAATAGTTTTGTATTCATCAGAAACTCCTTTCCGGATATCACTCAACGTATCATTTTTCTTCTTCAGGTTGTAGTACACCCATGGCTACTTGCAATTTGCGTAACAAGCGTTTGAGTTCACGCACATCTTCTACAGAAAATCCTTTTACACTCTTTGTTAGCTCTTGTGGCACTGTCATAGCTCGTTCACGTAGTGCTTTACCTTCAGCAGTTAAAATCACCATAACCACACGTTCATCTTTTTTAGAACGTTTACGAGATAAATAGCCTTTTGCCTCTAACTTTTTCAACAATGGTGTAAGTGTCCCAGAATCAAGCATCAATAAATGACCTAATTCTTTTACCGCCATATCTTTATACTCCCATAATGCCATCATTACGATATATTGGGTGTACGTCAAATCCAATGGTTCTAAATATGGACGATAGGCATTAACAATTTCCTTTGATGTTACATATAATGAAAAACATAACTGATTTTCTAATTTCAGCATATCTTCTACTTTGATTTCCTCAAGACCTTCCATTTGAATCTCCCTTACTTTTTTTATTTGTCATGATAATTAATAGTATAACATGCTATTAATCGCTTCTTTAATTTAATTTTATGCAATTTACTACAAAATGTCAAAAACTATTTGACAAACTTTTGTAAATCTTTTATACTGAAAGCACAGTAAGTTTTATACAATTCAATTTTACACAAATAATAAAGAAATTTTACAATTTTAGTTTTAATCTCGTGCCCACCAATTTGGTGAATCACAAGCTTTCAAAAAGAAACGATGATATCCAACACTTCTGCAAGGTAAACTTTGGTGTCACATTCCCTGTAATGGCAAAAGCAAACGTACGTGGTGAAAACGTAATGCCAGTATTCAAATACATGACTGAACAACAAGGTTTCAAAGGTTTCCCTGAATCCGACATGACTGAAATGTTAACTGGCCATTTACAAGCTAACTTTCCTGAATATTTAGAAGGCGACTCCATTAAATGGAACTTCACTAAATTCTTGATCAACAAAAAAGGCGAAGTCGTAGAACGTTTTGAACCAATGGTAGCCCCAGAAGAAATGGAGTCTGCTATCGAAAAATTATTGGCTGAATAATGTATAGCTAAATTTAGTATCCCCAATAGGCTATGATGGAATTGCGCAAGCTATCTATGATAATGCTGGAGAAGATGCTGCGCATGGTGGCAAATATTCTGCTATGCTAGGTGCTGGTCCAGACGATAAAGATAAATTCTTAGCCCTTGTGAAAAACTTCTATCGTCAAGAAGCACAAGCGGGAGAAACACTCACAAAAATGGCAGATCAAATCCGCGCCACAGGCGAAGAAGGCTCAGCTGAAATCGCTGATGAAATTTTGGAAACAATTCCAGAAGAAATCATGCACGCTAAACGTCTTGAAAAAGCCTTCGAAGCACACGGCATTCAATTCGATAAAATCGAATGCTAACATCCAACTATTTTTAACAATATATGAAGCAATCCCGTAGTACTGATGCATCTAGGCTCATTACTACGGGATATTTTTATGTGTATTTGATTATTTGTCACACTCAGTATACTCTAACTACTGATGACAATATCAAGCTGTTCCTTTTCGATAGACTCTTGTTTAAATTTTCGCGAGCTGTGGCGTGTTTTGAGACAATTCATAAGCTCCATAGTTATTCACTCCTTTATATGTCCATTTTAACAAAAGAGCGGAATTAGCCACAACTAGTAAACTGCCTGCATTATGAACCAAAGCACCTACTATTGGATTCAAGGTACCCACGATAGCGAGCACGATAGCCACAAAATTTAAAATCAAAGAGAAGGCCAAGTTGATTTTGATAGTTTTCATGGTACGTTTAGACAATGCCACCATATGAGGCAATTCTTTCACCGCATCATTCACCAATACGATATCTGCCGCATCCACTGCTACATCACTACCGATACCTCCCATAGCGATACCTACGTCAGATTTTTTAAGGGCTGGCGCATCATTCACACCATCGCCAATCATAGCGACCACTTCTTTTTTCGCTTGTAGTTCTTCAATGTGAGACATTTTGTCCTCTGGTAAGCAATTAGCTACCACATGACTAATGTGCAAACGACTAGCAATAGTTTTCGCTGTATTTTGGTTATCTCCGGTTAATAATACTGGCGTAACGCCGATATTATCTAACTCATCGATGACAGCGCGACTTTCATCACGAACCTTGTCAGCAAGTGCAAGGTAACCTTCAAGGACACCATTCACAGCCACGTATACGATGGAGGAACCTTGATCAAGGTAGCGATTAATCCGTTCTGCTACAGATTCGGATACAGCGATAGATTCTACGTTCATCAACGTTTCGTTACCAGCGATAACACGTTGACCGTTAATAGTAGCAGATAAACCTTTACCAGAAATCATTTTGAAATCGGATACATCGGATAATGCATCAGTATGGTTTTCACGGTAGCCTTTCACAATAGCCTTGCCCAATGGATGTTCAGAGCGTTGTTCTGCAGAGGCCACGAGGTTATAGAGACTTTCATTAGAAAGGGCTCCTACAGATTCGATACCAGATACAGTTGGCACACCATATGTTAATGTACCAGTTTTATCAAATGTCATTGTTGTTACCTCTGCAAGGCGTTCCATGATGTTACCACGACGAACGAGGAAGCCATGGTGGCTGGCATTACTGATACCCGCCATAATCGCTGCTGGTGTGGCAAGCACCAACGCACATGGACAGAACACAACAAGGATTGTTACGGAACGAATAATTTCGCCAGTTACAATATACGTACAAATAGCTGCGAGCAATGCAATCACAACAATCCATGTAGCCCAACGGTCTGCGATACCAACGATATTGGCGTTACCTGGATCTACGGATTGCACAAGTTTAATCATACGTTGAATGGAACTATCTTCACCTTGTTTTGTGGCACGCATATCGAACGCGCCGAATTGGTTAACTGTACCAGAGGATACGTCGTCGCCCACCATTTTATCAACCGGTAGGGATTCCCCAGTCATAACGGATTGGTCGATAGCCGTTTCGCCCACTGTAATCACGCCGTCCACGGGAATGGATTCACCTGGCAGCACGCGAATGATATCGCCTACCTCAACGTGTTCCGCCGGAATCACTTCTTCTTGATTATTGCGCACCACACGAGCTGTGGTCGGTGTCAATTTCACAAGACGTTCAATACCTGCTTGCGCTTTAGACACAGTCATTTCCTCTAGCATGGAACCGACTTGCATGATGAAAGCAACCTCTGCAGCTGCAAAGGTTTCGCCAATAGTTACAGCTGCGATGAGCGCCAAGGATACCAGCAAATCAGCCTTAACGTCGAAATCTTCCCACAACGCTTGAGCTGCACCAATAATAATTGGTAACCCACACAATACAATGGTGATCCATGCAAAATCAAAGCCATATAATGTAATATCCAATAGACTCAGTACGACACCAACGCCACCAAGAAACAACATAATATTATCCCTATTGACCCATTCAGGCCAAGATTTAGTGAATTTCATAATGATTACCTCCAATTTTTCTCTATATTGAAACCCTTATTACGACTACCTTTATAACAGCCAACTATATTCTCATTTTTGCGATATATTCTTAGTTAACATGTCCTGATTGTAATATCTGCTATATACCAATAGGGGTATATGTTTATTTAACTTAAATATACCCACATGGGTATCCCCTGTCAACTAAAAAATATTAATTCACCTAGAAATTACACGAATTGTGGAAACATGATTATGTATTCATATGAAATCAAAAAAAGAGTAGCAACTCATTACGAGTCACTACTCAATACATTCAAAAATGATAGAATTATCAGTTTACAGTTTTAATGTTTCTTTCCACTCAGCTTCTTTAAAACCTACCAAGACAATATCATCTAAGATCAAAATAGGGCGTTTTACCAACATACCGTTAGTAGCTAACAAGGCTACTTTTTCCTCTTCGCTCAATGTAGGCAATTTATCTTTCAATTGCTCTGCACGGTAAATCAAACCAGAGGTATTAAAGAACTTTTCAATCTTTTTACCGCTCTTTGGATACCAAGTTGCGATTTCTTCAGCTGTTGGATTTTCTTCCTTGATAATACATTATCTCGAACGATAAAATCGCATTCTAGCTTGCCAATTCGTCCAACGCTGACAGAGTAATCTTTGGACCGCAGATAGGTGTAGACAATATTTTCTAATGCTGGTCCATAATTAATTCGATTATCAGTGTTCATGACAAAATAAAACGATGTGTCTGAAAGATAATATTTTTTCTCCCCAGATAATGAGCGCTTGGACTTCATATCAAATCGGTTACATTGATAAAGAATTTTAGATGCTGTAAGTATATCAATATATCTAGCAATAGTTTGTCGTTTTACATTAAGTCCTGTGTTAGCAAGTGCTTTCTGGAGACTTTGACTGCTAAAGGTTGCACCAAAATTATTAATGATAAAGTCTCGCAAACGTTCAAACAACTCTATATTTCGTATCTGCACACGCCGTTTTATATCCTTCTCAAATATTTCTTTCACAACGGAAGTAACATAGGTCCGCTTATCTGCTATGGAGTCATATAAAACGGTTCGAGGAAATCCACCTTCATTAAGGTAATTATTGAGTTCTATCGCCATATTATATTCTACAGGTTTATTGTAGAATTGTTTCATTCCCAGATACTCTTCAAAATTTAAAGGAAGTATCATGGTAAAACCCACGTATTTTTCTTCTCTCGCCCAAAATTCTCAGGCAATTCTGCTTTCACAGAAATAACCTCAGTTTGACCAAAAGGCACAAACTGTAGTTCATAGGCATGCAAACATTGACGTGTATACGGTTTCTCGCGACGGCCGTACATCGCATCGCCGACCACAGGATGGCCGATATGGGCCATATGAACACGGATTTGATGTGTGCGACCCGTTGGAATAGTGAACTCAATATAGGTCGCATTAGCTGGAATCACAGGAACGGACCCGCGATCTGCTGTACCATCCACTGCGGAATCCACAGTACCACTTGAACTAGTGCCCACCGCTGCCTTGTCGGCGACTTCACATTTACCGCTCTCATCAAGCACTCGATACCGCGTCTGGGCCGCTTGTCCAAATTCATCCACACAACGACGATTATCATGTATAGGATCTACACCGATTGGCTCGTTTATCGTTTCCCAATCGGTATTCGTCAATTCACCTTGAACAAATCCACGGTATACACGAGCGATGTGACCTTGTTGCATTTGCTCCGAATAATATTGTTGAGCTTCCTTTGTTTTACCAAATAGAATACAGCCAGAGGTATCGCGATCAAGTCGATGAGCAGGACGAATCTTATGAACTACGCCTTTTTTTGCATAATAGCCAGCCACAAAGTTACTCAATGTATGCTCTTTCGTCTGTCCTGTAGGGTGGACGAGCATGAATGGTGGTTTATTAATGACCAAGGTATGTTTATCTTCATAAATCACGTCGATAGGGCCTTTTTCAACGGTCATGCCGTAGTCCTTATCCTGCGGTAATTGCACGGTCAGCACATCTCCCACCTTGAGAGGTCGTTTGGAATGGGCCACGCGACTATTCACCTTCACGCGCTTTTTGCGAAATAGACCTTGGATGTCACGACTAGACAGTTTGAATCGTCCCTTCACATAGGCCGACACGGTGAGGTCCGTTTTTTCTTTAATTGTATAGGTTTTCCAACTCATAATAGCGCCTCCTCGGCACCGCATAAATCATAGTCTGAGACCGATTTACCACCATTCATTAATATATGTATTTTGTTTTGGATACACCAAATCCAAATAATCGAGCCATTCTTGACCACCTTGGATTTTTTCCTCGAAGGCCAATTCGTTAGCACTCACAGCGCCCATGAGCAATAGGCTGAGCGCGCCTACCTCGATATATACATCGCTAGTTCCTTCACTGGAATCAGAGATTTTTTTCACCTTCGGCGTACCGCCATTCACTCCGAGCAAGCGCATCAAATCGTCCTTGTTTTGCACGTCTGCAATATCAAGAGCGGCGCTTGCACCGCCGAGGGTAATTTCATAGATGCCCTCGTTCCACGCGCACAATTCGTCGCGCACCGCGAGGGTGAAAGTAATTTCCATCATCGCTGCATCAGCGTCCACCGGAATGGATTCAACCGCCGTTTGCACATCTACAATACGGCTCATCATATATGGCATCGTTGTGTGGCCTGTCTTGCCATTCGGATGGAAGCGATAGCCCACATCATGAAGTCCCTCGTTCCAACGGATGCTTTCACCTTGGGAACGATGATTGTACAAATAGTTGAGCATAGATTTTTGTCCACGACGGGATATATATACTAGCTCAGATACCATAATTTCAGGCGCGCCAAGACGGTACACGCAATACGCCTCGATATCCCCCACCTCATTGCGAGCTACGGCTACGTTCACGCCCTCTGCAAAGAAGCTGCCAAGCAAGCGTTTCCATTCCGTTTCGCCACGCACCGCATAGCCAGAAAGACCTGTTGTATATTCATCGTATACAGGCGCAAGCAACGTCCATTGTTCCACGCTGTTAAGCAAGCCGAAATGCAAGGAACGGTCCGTCATAGGGCGCAACTCGTCAAGAGGCAGAGTTTGCACCCATTGATGAGCGTACAATTCCCAACCATACTGTTGGTAGAAAGCAGCCTTAGACGGCATCAAAATAGTAATACCTTGATCGCGCTGTTTCAATTCCTCAAGGGAACTCAACAACAACGCACCGCCGATACCGCCACGACGAGCGGCAGGATGTGTGGCCACGCCAATCATGTAGCTCGTTGGGATGGTTGTTCCACGGACGTTTAAATCGTACTGGCGAAGGTGAACAGTGCTGAGCAATTGACCTTCCTCGATACCTACCATCGTATTTTCTGGCTCGTAGCAATTTTCAAAATAATATTGGAAAAATGGATCTTCTTTTGGTTCAAAACAATAGGCCCATAAAGAGGATACTTCTTCCGTATCCGTCGGGATGGCTAGTCTAAATTCCATAATTATGTCCTTTCTAGATATAAGGTAATACATTGCACGTCTTGTATTCCTTGGATAAAACGTTGTGCCCATAGCATGAGTTCAGTCCTACGCGAGAGGCATTCTCCTTTACTTAGCAAACGAGCACCCCGCAGGGTGCTCAATGTAATACTGTATTCTCGCCGGCATCATAGCCTGCCACCACTAGGGCAGATGATACGCAGCCAATACTGCCGCCGGCGCTATTGAAACACCAACTCATTCATTATTTACCGCCAGTAGCGTTATCTTCTTCGTTTGCGTACACCGCATCGTATTTTTCAGCGAAGTGATCTGGATTATAGGATTCTTTCGCTTGGCGAAGACCAGGTAACCCCATGTCTTCTTCGCGATTGATAAATTCTACATCAGCAAACGTATGACGAATAAATTCGTTGTTGATTGCTTGATACAAACCACGAATGTCAGGATTTGCTTTTTCAATGTGAATCAACGCTACTTTGTCATTCAACTTTTCGCCGATACTAAAGGCCTCAACGCGACCGAATAATTTAATAGCGCCACCTTGCAATCCCAATGCATCCCAGTTATCAAATAACAAATTAATAGCTACCAACTCATCTTCGATACCTTCTTCGTGATGTGTTTCCACCCAGCTAGCTGCTGTTTCACGACACAATGGAATGATGTCTTCCGTAATCGGCACATATTCGTAGTTGGAATATTGCATGCGGAATTGGTTCAAATGGTTTTTCTTTTGACGGAACTTTTTACCAGAGAGATTAATCAAATCCTCGGATTTGTAAATATACTCGAAATTGTCGCGGTCGGATGTGAATGCATAACGACCTGGGCACAATTCCTCCATGCGCTTTTTCATCAAGGAACTAATCCCTTTGAAACGGAATGGTAAATTGTTTTCCACAAACCATTCTTTCGCACGAAGCAACCCGTCTAGGAATTTCGCATCTTTCCCTGCGAATGGTGGCAATAGGAATGGCTCGCGTTTACCGCCGCCTTGGATGTACAATACACCTTTTTCCTCAGCCCAACGGATACCGTATGGATCCTGCCACATGTACAATGTTGTGAAGCAATTGTCAGATGCTTCGTAATGATGTTGTTCAAAATATTTGTCGATTAACGGTTTATCCGATAATTCAAAACGTTTAAATTCTAAAATAGTACTCTCCTCCTATGGCTTATAAATCAAATGCTACTTTTCTATCTATGGACTCAGCCTCATGTTTTACCAGTGCTGATATCTACAAAATTATGATTGGTGAAAGTGACAAAACACTATCACTGTGTAACCTCTACCTTTTCTCCTAGTTCAAACACGCCGGAAGTCGTGATAACTTGTTCTCCTTCGTTCAAACCAGACAAAATGGCAGTATACTCATCTACAGTTTCACCCGTTTCGATAACACGTACATCTACGGTGTTGTCCTTAGTGACAACATACACGTATTTACCATCTTGATTTTCGTGAACTACCGATTTTGGAATAGACAACATCGATGCATTCACGTTGGATTCGATGAGTAATGTATAGAACTCACCAGGTTTGATGAAGCCTTGTTCGTTATTGAAACTTGCTTTTACCAACACACTTGGTGTACCTGCTGGTTGCGTTGTATCCACATAGGTTAATTCACCAGGGATGATTTGATCCCCCACCTTGAGGGATACTTTCATAGAGGATTTCGCCTCAGGCGCCGCCAATTTCAATGCCGCATCTTGAGGGATACTCAAGGACGCTACCACTGGGCTAGCCTGTTGAATCAACATGAAAGGACGATCTGCGATGGCCATTTTTCGGTCCTCATTATAAATCGTCGCCACAGTACCTGCGATAGGCGCTGTGATTTGAGCGGAATTAATTTGTGTTTGCACTTGTGCAATGGCCGCCTGAATGGCGCCGATTTGTGCACTACTAGCACCGCTCGTTGTGCCACCCGTCGTTACCGTAGAGGCTTGTGCACGGGAGGCAATGACATTGTATTCCTTTTGTGTAATAATGCCCGCATCACGCATTTGTTGTGCTTGTGCAAGTTGGGCACTATCTACAGAGGCTGCCACAGTCGTAGTCGTTTGCGCCGACACAGTCGTTGCAGCCTCCATCAATTGTTGATTTAATTGCTCTAATTGTTGTTGCTGTGCGGACATATCCATGACCGCTACGATTTGGCCTTGTGTGACCTGATCGCCAGTTTTTACCATGTAACTGGACACCTGCCCAGATACCGTTGTTGTAATGGTCGCCTTGTTAAGAGCCGACACATTCGCATCTGCGCTAATTTGGATTGGCATATCCCGATACGCTACAGATAACACGGCCACCTTGCTAGTGCCACACCCTGCCACAACGAGCACGAGGCCCATCATTAGGAGCATCAGTGGCCATAGCCATTGTTTATGTTGTTTCATTAATTCTCATCTCCACATCATTTGGATAGATAATTTTCAATATCTCATTATATCAAATATTGGGTATAAATTCCATTAAAAAAGCTAGAATCACATCTCCCACAAGAGGTGTAATTCTAGCTTTTATTCATTATTTAAATGGAATCTCCACGGTAAACGTTGTGCCATGGCCTTCTTCGCTAGCCACTTCGATAGTGCCTTTATGGACGTCTACGATGTGTTTTACGAGGGCTAGGCCTACGCCTGTACCGGAGACCTTCGCATTATTACGGCTTGGATCGACGCGGTAAAATCTTTCAAAGATTCGATTCACCTTATCCGCTGGAATACCGATACCTACATCTGTGAGAACCATCTTTGCCATACCACCATCTTGAGATAGTGTTAAATTAATCGCATTAGCATCGCCTGGTTTGCTATATTTAACAGCGTTATCCAATAGGTTCACTGCCATTTCGAGAAGCAATGATGGATGGCCTTCCACTTGTGGAATATCCCCAGCAATAGCAAATGTCACTTGATTTTGTTTGACTTGGTCCTTCGTTTCCAAAATTTTCCAAGCTTGTTGCCACACGGATTTAGCATCTACGGCAGTGAGCAAATCACCCCACATATCCGCTTCAATTTCAGAGAGATGGAGAATGCTTTCTATGGTACCCAACATGCGTTGTGAGGCATTATAAATTTTTTCTCCAAGGCTCAAAGATTCTTCAACGGAATTAACGTAGCCAGCCTTTAACAGTTCTGCATAACCACTAATAGTAGTAAGCGGTGTTTTTAATTCGTGTGCAATATTCGCCGAAAACTCTTGTCTACGCTTGGTCTCCGATGAAATATAGTCGTTTAATTCTGTTTGTTGTTTCTGCAATGTTTCTACCAATGGCTCTAGTTCCACATAGCTTTGTGACAAGTGTTTCAATACTCGAGTGCCTCGTTTATGTGTCCATCCACGAAAGGCTGCCTCTATTGGTTTCACAATGTCTTCCGACATGCGGCGGGCTACGTAGTAGAGACTAATAATATATATAACCGTTAGTAAAAAGGCTACGAGGAATCCACCGTACAAATAGGTTTGCAGACTTGAAGCCTCTGTAGCAACACGAATGACATAGCCATTAGGGGCTTTCACCGCGTAATAGAATGTGGATACGCCCATGGTAGCGGACATACGCTCGCCGTGGCTTTCACCAGTTTCAAAAGCCGCCTTGACCTCTGGACGATCCTTGTGATTATCCATCCCCGCTGCACTGCGTTCTGATTCATAAAGAACAGCACCGGATGGATCAATAATGGTTAACCGAAGATGACGATCATTGTGTTGTTGTATCGATTTCCAAGCCTCTGCATCATTGGCCACATTCGTACTAAATGCTGCCACCGTGCGTGCCTCGTGACCGATAGTTTCTAATACAGCATTACGGGTAAAGAAGAATATCCCTATACAGACGAGTATAGTGATAGACAAAATATACAGAACCCCCATACTGAGCAATCGTCTAAATATGGTTATTCTCATTCATCTAACCCCCTCCAGCGATACCCAATACCACGCGATGTTTCAATGTATTGTGCGGCATCCCCGATTTTTTGGCGCAATGTAGCAATATGCATATCTACGGTACGCGTTGTACCTTCAAAGGAAAATCCCCACACTTCGCTGAGAATTTGCTCTCGGCTAAGGACAATGCCCTCGTTTTCCAACAAATATTCTAATACATCAAATTCCTTAGCAGTTAACTCAACCTTTTTGCCGTCTACCTTAACCTTGTGTTTTTTGCGGTTCACTACCACGCCATGACATTCGATGCGATCTGGTTTTTCCGTTATCGTACCGACACGACGTAATAATGCTTTCACACGAGCCATCAACTCCACTACACTAAACGGTTTTTTGATATAGTCGTCAGCACCACTATCGAGACCTTGGACCACATCGAACTCACTAGTGCGTGCAGTTAATAGCACAACTGGCAATTCAGCAGTACGTGTTTGTTTTCGTAATTTTGCAAGGATTGTTTTGCCATCCTCATCGGGTAACATAATGTCGAGCAATACGAGGCTTGGCAAGTCCGTTTCGATAGCTTCCCAGAACTCAGCGGCTGCTGGGAATGTTTTTACCGTATACCCCTGTCCATTTAACACATAGGCGATGAGCTCGCGAATGGACTCCTCATCCTCTACGCAATAAATTACAGTGCCTGCCATAGTCATTCCTCCTCATTGTTCATACATCACGCTTACTGTGAGCGATGTGTTTATTATGTGTTCATCTACAACGGCCAATGCGAACTCTCATCATGGATTCGCATCATGTGCCACTATTTTTAAATGTTCTCTGTTCTTTTCTACATTTTTTACTATTAAGCTAATGAAAGTCTATGCCGTGCTAACAATAAATAACGCAAGGGATAGACTTTCACCAGAAAATGTAATGTTGTTCTTAGTACTATTTTACCACTTACGTTCAATTAAGCGAAGTTGATGACGAGCAATGGAGGACAAATGGTCGCCCATTTTCTCGAAGTATTTACCCATCAAGAGTAAATCTACTGCTACAGATGCATTAATCGTTTTTTCTTGAATATCAGTAACGATTTTTTCCTTCACTTCGAGGAACACTTCATCCACCAAATCATCTTGTTCAGTAATTTTACGAAGCACATCAACGCTGCGAGTTTCTACGCCGATTTGTAATGTTTTCGCCATTTCTACCACAAGGCCACCTTGTTTTTCAAGCAATGGATATTTACGATCTTCCTTTGGTAATTGAATCCAAAGTTTGTGACATTCTGTAGCTTGGATAGCGATACGCACCAAGTTACGGAAAATAGCCAAGGAACTAGTAAGGGCATGTAAATCATCCGCCACTGGTTGTTGACGTAATAACAACATCATAACTGCATGTTCTGCGGTACGATTTAATTGATGAGACTCATCTTCAAATGTTTCTACATTCTTCAATAATTCTACCCTGCCAGTTTTAATGTCTTCTACTAATTTTTCAACAGCTTCCGTATCTCGTGCTAATAGCTCTTGCACATTAACATTAACTTTTTCTAGCTGTTCAAGAAATTTTTCACGCATTGATCTTTATCTCCCTATTAACCGAAACGACCAGTAATATATTCTTCTGTTTTTTGTACAGCAGGTCTAGTAAACAACTCTTCTGTATCATTATATTCAATCAAATCACCAAGGAAGAAGAATGCCGTTTTATCAGCAATACGACTGGCTTGTTGCAAGTTGTGAGTTACGATAACGATAGTATAGTTTTCTTTCAATTCCATCGTTAATTCTTCGATTTTATATGTGGAAATTGGATCTAGCGCAGATGTAGGTTCGTCCATGAGGATTACATCAGGTTTTGTTGCCAATGTACGAGCGATACATAAACGTTGTTGTTGACCACCAGATAAACCTAAGGCAGATTTTTTCAAACGGTCTTTAACTTCGTCCCAAATCGCTGCTTGCTTCAAACTAGTTTCCACGATTTCATCAAGTTCGCTAGAGCTAGTGATGCCTTGCAAACGAGGGCCGTAAGCGATATTATCGTATACGCTCTTAGGGAATGGATTTGGTTGTTGGAACACCATGCCTACGCGGTAACGAAGGGCGATTAGATCCATTTCAGTGTAAGCATTTTTACCGTCAAAAATAACATTGCCAGTGATGCGTACGTTTTCTTCTAAATCATTCATACGATTTAGGGTTTTCAACAATGTGGATTTACCACAACCAGATGGACCGATGAAAGCAGTAATTTCGTTTTTCTCGATATCCATATTAATACCTTTTAACGCCTCAGTTTGGCCATAGAAAAGGTGTAGATCTTGTATATTAAAAATGCTCACAGTTTACCTCCCCATCATGCGATTTTGCCATCTACGGCTCAAATAACGCGCGACGATTGTGAATGTGCAAATCAAAACCATCAATACTGCTGCGGACAAATCAGCCATAGCGCTTGCATCAGCGTGCAACGCCTCTGTACGAGATGCCCAAATTTGTAATGCCAACGTTTCACCAGGTCGGAACGGGTTCCAAGGGTTTGTTGGGGATGCCAAGTTTGTACTAGCCCAGTTAATATCTGTAGCCATACCTGCTGTGTACAATAACGCAGCGGCTTCACCAAAAGCACGACCTGCAGCGAGGATAATACCTGTGATGATTTGTGGGATACAAGCTGGTAACAATACATTACGAATGGTTTGGAATTTAGTAGCCCCTAGACCATAGCTCGCTTTAGCGTAGCTGTCAGGAAGGGAACGCAACGCATCCTCAGTGATGGTTGTCAATACTGGTAACATCAAGATGGATACAGTTAACGCACCAGCGAACAAATTCCATTTCGCACCTGTTAACAAAATGAATACTAGGTAACCGAACAAGCCAATTACGATGGATGGTAAGGATGACAAAGTTTCAATGGAGATACGAATAAATTTAGTGAAATTACCTGGTTTTGCGTACATAGCCATGTAAATCCCCGCGAGGATACCGATTGGCATACTGATGAGTAACGCTAGTACTACGAGGTAAATGGTATTGAATAATTGGGCCCCGATACCTTCTGGTGAAAGCAAACGCAAGTTGCCACCGCCAAAACCGTTGTATAGGGAATAGCCTGTCATACATGCTAACAATAGGAAGAAGCAGCCCGCCACGATGTAGAATACGATGGTAGCTATGCGGTTCACGAAGTTAGCTCTATCTATACTAGTCATGAATGCTCTCCTTTTTACCTAGTGCATGAATTGTTACGATACATAATGCAGAAATGATGAATAGCAATAATGCCATTGTCCACAACGCCATGTTGTACTCGGAACCTTCCATGGCACCACCCATATCGGAGGCAATAGCAGATGTTAAGTTCGTTGTAGGTGCCAACAAGGAATCTGGAAGTGCCTTAGTTTTACCAATAACCATAGCTACTGCCAATGCTTCACCAAAGGCACGTGCCAAGCCAAGTACGATACCTGTCATGATACCGCTCTTAGCAGATGGTAACACGATTTGGTAGATAACTTGCCAACGAGTAGCACCGAGACCGTAACCAGCTTGACGGAAACTCTTTGGTACACTTTGGATCGCATCCGCTGCGATGGATGTGATGGTTGGGAAAATCATAACCGCCAACACAATCGCTGCTGCCAATACAGAGAAACCAAATTGTAAATTAAATACTTCTTTAATCCAAGGAACAAGAATTGTTAACCCTAACCAACCATATACTACAGATGGAATACCAACGAAGATTTCTACTGTTGGTTGTAATAATGTTTTACCTAGTCGCGGGGAAATTTCTGTCATGAACAGTGCCGCCCCAATGCTGAATGGCGTAGAAATGAGCAATGCCAAACCACAACTAATCAAAGAACCGATAATGAAGATGCCTGCCCCTACTTTACCACCGCCCACAGTGTCATCCGCTGGTGCCCACGCTGTGGAGAACAAGAATTCCATCACGCTATGACCGTACTGAGTGAAAGTGGCACTACCGCGCCACAGTAGGAACGCCCCGATGGCAAAGGTAATACCGATCATTAAGAGTGCGCCAACGCTGACTACATAACGAAAGGCATTGTCTTGCACCATAGTGCTTTTTTTCATATGCTTACTCCTGTCTAGTGAAAATTAGTGCCTGGTGAAAACACCAGGCACCATTTGTTTTCCCGTAATGAAATTATTAGCGGCTTACTTTCATTTTGGAAGTTACGCCGTAACCCATTTCTTCGATTTTTTTGCCGAACTCATCAGATACTACGAAGTCTAAGTAAGATTTAGCTGCGTCTTTTGCTTCGCCTTTAGTATACATGTGTTCATAACCCCATACTGGGTATGTGCCATTGTAAGTGTTTTCAAGAGTTGGAGCTACACCACCAATAGCGATAGGAGCTACTTTGTCGCTCTTACCCAAGTAGGACAATGCTACGTAACCGATAGCACCTTCGTTATCTGCGATTGTTTGAATCAAAGCACCGGAATCATCAGTTTCTAGAGATTTGTTTGTTGCTTCTTTAGCACCATCGAGTGCGAATTTTTCGAACAATGCACGAGTACCGGATGTTGCTGGGCGAGAAATCAATGTGATAGGCAAGTCAGGACCACCTACTGCACTCCAGTTAGTGATTTGACCAGTGAAGATGCCTTTTAATTGGTCTTTGCTCAATGTTTTTACGGTGTCAGCGATTTTTTTGTTAGCTACAGTTGCCATTGTTACAACAGCTACTTTGTGGTCAACTAATTGTTTAGCTTGTTCTGGAGATAATTTTTCTTCTGCTGCTACGTCAGAGTTACCGATTGTTACAGTACCGTCAAATACTTGTTTCAAACCAGTACCGGAACCGCCACCGTTGATTGTCATAGACACATCAGGGTTTTTAGCTTTGAATTGGTCACCTGCCAATTTAGCCAATGGTAAAAGTGCGCTGGAGCCAGATGCTGTAACTGTGCCAGTTACTTTAGATGCTGGAACACCACCTTCTGCTTTTTTAGTGTCTGCGCCGCAACCTGCGATTACGCCCATTGTCATAACACCCATTAAACCTATTGCAATCATTTTGTTCAGTTTCATGTCTACTGTTCCTCCTCGTTGTAAGTAGCATTTAAAAATTAGTACCCGTTACCCCATCTATTAGTGTGCCGATCAAAGCGTCAGCCGCCTCCCGATATATGTATGTACTCGGTACAAGTGAGTTATCTTTAACTTCTGAGATTATGATAACGAACGAACGTAAAGTCACAACCTTTGGTTTGTAAAGAAATTGTAAAGAATCTAGTGAGTGTACTTTGAATTTTACAAAAGCGGTGTTTTCTATAGAAACATACGCATATTTTTGTATTAATGCTAAATTACATGAGTTTTTAACAGATTTCTAACCGCCCCCTAACACAGTGCTCACACTTCTCCTACAAAATCGTTTTTATATGCAAAACATGTTGTATTTATTCATTTTTCATAATAATTTTGAGGGGAAGTTTTGTGTTTTCTGTGTGTTTAAAGTGCGAGGAATTATGAAAAGAAAATTACTTTATGCGGCGACTCTATTAGCTACGACGACGTTTATTTTTAATGTTCATGCAGGAGAGTATACATTAACGGGAAGGGCTGAAATAAGAGATAATGCCCATGTAGCAGTCATCCATATAGGCGAAACTGTATATAAAGGGGAGCAGACAGTAGACTTTGATTTGACCGGAAAAAGTGTGACCGGCCTAAATTGGGGGGCTACCAGCAGTGACCAAAATGCAACCACCATTAAGGATATTCAAAATTTAAATATTCATTTACGCTCCCAAGGTCATGATGCAACTAATCCAAATGCGATTCATCAAACTGTTGGTATCGGCGGTAATGTAGGCAACATTGAGGCCTCTAAAACAGCCATCAATCTCGATATCATCCAACAAAATGAAAGCAACGTGCCTGTTGTCGGCATTCTAAGTGGCGCGGATAAAGACAATACACATGTTTCAAACTTACCTAATTTTAAATCTACCAATTCTGTAGAAGTAAAAGTTAAAAGTACGAATATATATATTGATGCTAAAGAATGGGCCACCCCAGAATCTGGAATAGCGCTATTATGGTACAAGGCCATGCTGCTATCAAAAATGAAACTAAAACGACCATCGTTTCAATACCATTGATCAAACTGCTAATGTAACGCAACTTGGTATTGATGTATTTAATACATCTAAAATGAATGTCCACCACATGGATACCCTTCGCGTCGGTATTATGGGCGGTTATGCCAACATCCACACAGATGCAAAAGGTATGAAATATAATGCAAAAGGTATGAAATATAATGCCAAAGGTACATTCGCATTTTAATTAAAATCTGCTAAACAGAATCCTAATTCTGAAAGTCCTATTAAACGTAAAATAGAGAGGTCGGCTACTCCCGCGGGAGTGGCCGACCTCTCTTTCTAGTATCTACTGCTAGTCATGATAGGCTTATAGGACTTAGGATAGCCCTCTACAAGACCACTGCGAGACATAGCAGCTACTGCTTCATATGCCCAATGATTGCTTGGTACATCTGGGAACAATTTTGTAGTATCTACATTTGCATTAGTACCTGCAAAGCCATTCAACATAGCTGTTAATTTTTGAATTTGTGCATCTTGTTTAGCTACCACTTGTTTCAATTCTAATACTTCTTTACCGATAGCTACACGAGACTTGGAAACACCTTTCATACCGCCTACCTTTACAGATACGCCGGCATTCAACATATTTTCACCATTGCCCATAGTGCTACCAATGCTGAACATCAAGTCTTCATTAGGACGATAGTAAGCACCCAATGCTACGGCATTTTCGCCGCTATACTCAGCCCCATACGTGTGATTGGCCGAACTACCGCCTATAGTGACAGAACTAATACCATTAGAGATAAGTCCACCTGTACCAATTGTTATAGCAGCATTCCGCTCTAACATCCCCCCAGACGTTATTCAGGTTCTTTATCAACTGTTGAGATAACCTCAACAGTTAGCATAGATTCCTTATTCAGTAATATAAAAATATTCGGTAATATAAAAATAAGAACACCTCACCACCAACAGATTAATCTATTAGCAGTGGGGTGTTCCTCTACACAAGCAGACAATCAAGTTATGCGCTTGTACATTATTTAGTCTTTTTTAAACTTAGGTGATGTAGGGCAAGTTTCTGGCACTACGTCTTTGCGAACGCCAAGAATTTCACTACGATCCACATAAGTTGTATGTAACAATTCATGTGGTTTGTGAGCCAATGGTTCACCTAAGAAGTTTTTGTAAATTGCTTTAATTTCAGGGCTTTCAAAGCTAGAACGGAATTCATAATTAGCATCCGCATCATAAAGCCCAGCAATACGAGCTTCTTTAGTTTTTACAGCTTGAGGCAATTTTGTACGAGGTTGGCCACCGCCACCGATACAGCCGCCTGGGCATGCCATCATTTCAATGAAGTCATAATGTTTGCCACTAGTTTTCAAGTCATTCAAGAAGTCGCGGATATTTTTACCACCATGAGCTACGGCTACTTTTAAAGTAAGATCCCCAAGTTCTACGGTTGCCTCTTTTACACCTTGCATACCACGAACGTCTTCAAGATGAGTCAATGCTACTGGAGGTGGCTCTTGGCCCGTGACTAATTTATAAGCCGTACGCATAGCCGCTTCCATAACACCACCAGTGTTACCAAAGATAATGCTGGCACCAGTTTCTTGACCGATTAATTCATCAAATTTGGATTCTTCGATGCTTTCAAAATCAAGATTTTCATCCTTAATCCATTGAATGAATTCACGAGTAGTGATGGAAATATCTGTATCCATGCCGATTTCTTCGTCATTGTAATAACGAGCAGCAGCATTTTGTTCAGGACGTTTTGTTTCTGCTTTTTTAGCAGTACAAGGATTCACGCTGATAGACACGATTTGTTTAGGATTAAGACCTTTTGCCTCAGCGAAATATGTTTTTGCCACAGCCGCTTCCATAGCAATACAGCTACGAGTAGAGGAAATTTGAGGCAATAATTCAGGGAAATAAATTTCCGCAAAACGCACCCATGCTGGGCAACAGCTAGTAAATTGAGGTATAGGGCCACCAGTTTGTAAACGTTTTACCAACTCGGACGCTTCTTCCATGATAGTCAAATCCGCACCAAAGTTAGTATCTACCACATAGTCAGCACCTAATGCACGAAGGGCCCCAACCATTTTGCCTTCAAGGAAGCTACCTGGTTCATAGCCGAAACCTTCGCCCAATGCTACGCGAACTGCAGGAGCCGTTTGGATAACAACGATTTTGTTAGGGTCCGCAATCGCTTCTTTCACCAAATGAAGTTCGGAACGAGCATGCATGGAATCAAATGGACAAGCAGATGTACATTGACCGCAATGGATACACATTGGAACATCACCGGTAGATTCCAAATCATAATAATCAAGTACGCTCATCGTATCTGCGCAAGCGCGACGGCACAACGTACAGTTTTTACATTTTGAAATATCATGAATTATGGCAGGGTTGTCGAGAGCAATCGGCACACGTTTGTCAATAAATTCAAATTGAGACATAAGGACCTCCTCAGTAGTACAATAGGTTACTCAACTATTACAACTAGTCTGTATTACTTAATCAGTGTAATTTAAATTACAGTTCATTATTATTATCAGCTATATTGAGAGTAAAATCAAGGATGATAAATAAATTTTATAGCCCTGAAATCCTAGTAAAATATAAGGGATATTCACATTTCATCTTTCTCTACAAACTAAACAACACCTCTGCAATTGAGAATGGTACATACATTTAACAACCTGTCTGTTTAACCACTTATAAAATGAACGAACTCCATGTTTACGGTGCTACGAGATTTTCAAATGCTTCCCTTCCGTGAAAGCGCTCAAAATGATCCTGTGTCCGCGCTACATCTTTTACAGTTGGATCAATTTTGATGGCCCGTCCCAACCATTTGAGGGCCTCCTTATCTTGCTGCTGATCAGCGTAAATCGTAGCAATACCATAGACGGACCACGTATTATTCGGATCTTTTTCCAATACCTTATCAAACCAGCCTTTAGATTCATTTAATTGGCCCATTAATTTATACACCATGGCCATATTGTAAAAGTTCCCTACATTCTGTGGATTTAACTCATACGCTTTTTTAGTCATATCTAACCCCTGCGATGTATCTCCGTTGAGCGCGAGAGCAAAACCCTTGAGTGAATAGGCCTGATCATTCTGAGGACTCTTATCGACAACCAATTGAGCTGCCGCTATGGCACCAGGATAATCCCCATCGCTGAATAATTTTTGCGCCTCTGCGATTTCTGTAGTGTATTGCTTTATCTGTTCTACAGATTGAGTATTAGAATTCTGTGTAATTTCTATTGATGAAGAGGTATTTGGTTTAGATGAATCGGGTTGATTATGCGCAGACTCAGTTGCACAACCACTAGTAATTAGTAATCCGAAACTCAACACCAAATACATACTATAGTGTTTTAAATTCATTTTTAGTACCTCCTGCGTATTTATATTACAGCTATTATACAATGAAAAAAACAGAACACCTATTTCTCGTAGTGACATTCGGCTATGCCGTAAGGAACTAGAGAAATAGGTGTTCTGCTTTTACTGTGCCTACTCAAAAGCTATTCATTTGTTTGTTAGGCAATACGTAAAGCTAATATAGCTTTCACATTAGAATTTGTATTGACCCCCAGCATTGAAACGATAGGTTTGTTCAAAATCGTTACCAATTGCTTTTTCAAAGTCGATGAACACAGATGTTTGATCGTTCAATTGAGTGGAACCACCAAGACCAACTGTCATCCAAGTGCCTTTGTTAGTTTTTTCGCTGCGGAATGCACCGGAGTTATCGTATGCGAACACACCAGTTTCACCCATGAACTCATGAAGAACATTTACATAACCGTACATTTGATGACGATCATTGCCACCGAATTCACGGCCTACGCGAATGCCCAAACGACTGATGAGGCTGTTTACGCTATCAAGTTCAGCACGCGTATCATTGCTATCGGAGAATTTCGTACCATTAATACGAGTGTATTGCAATTGAGCTTGCGGCTCGAAGAACCAACCTTTGTTACCATCGTATTTTTTACCAATTTCTGCACCCGCTTGGATGAAAGTAGCATCCGCGGAACCAGATACATTATCTACACCTACGGAGTAGTCAGCTTTGGAGCGACCAGCACGTAAGATGTAATCATGGTAGAAACCATCGTTACCAAGGAATGTATCGTAAGCACCTAAGCTCCAAGTTTTCATTTCAGAATCACGGCTAGCTAAATCACCAAATGTTACATCATCCCAAGTGTATTTGAAGGAAACGCCACGGTGGTATGTACCACGTTTGGAATTAGTTTCTTCAGGATTTTTCTTCCAGTCATAACCAAGTTCAGCCGTTTTGCCGCGTAGACGGAATTGACCATCCTTGCCCATGCGGTCATAACGCAAACGTACCCATAAACCATCTTCTTGATCGATAAAGCGCGCTTCGCCAAGACGTTTATTAAGATTATCCATATCAGTGATACGTCCATACATAGCTTGTGCTAAACGAGGTAATACTTTACCACCATCCATCAAAATATCTTCAGATTTAACGATGTATACATTAGTTACATCAGCTGCTTCACCATAATTAGCCAATACATATTGGTTACCTGGCTTGTTGGCTGTCCATTCTGTGCCATTGTACGCTTCGTTATAAGCAGTATCGCTGTCATAGCTTACACCATTGTTGGAATATTTCAAGTAAATACGGTTAGAATACAAGCTAGTGCATCATTTACTACAGTCATACCATCATCGTTGAGATATGTGTCTCCATATCAATGGATCCAGATGCACCTAAATCAAGATCCTCAGATAGCTTTACCGTTAATTTTGAGCCGTCAGACACAACACCAATATTATCTCTTAAACTGCTTTCAGCCGCACCGCCATCAATAGTGAGAGTTTCACCAGCCGCCACATTTTTTATTTGTCGCTCGTAACCGACTCTACCAATAGAAACTTGATCACCTGCTAAGGTTGTAGCACCGCCCGCAAAGTAATAAGTAGTTCCATTTAAAGTCGTACTAGGTACTGCTGTCGCAGCCCTAGATGTATCAGAACCAGCACCAATAGCAATTGCTTGATTACCTTGTGCTGAAACCGATCAGCCAATAGCAACGTTGCCATTATCGTATAAAACCTAATCAAATCCAATAAAATCAAGCTACATTTAAAATTCTCGAAATAAATACAATTTTAATTCTATACTATAATTTTAGATATATTAATATGCCAACTTATTTTATTTTAATCATTTTATTTATTTTTCATTTTCAATAGGCTATACACTCCAGATTCTGTTAATGCGAAACGACAGCATTTAAGGAATAAATACGGCACTAACGTAGTTGCTGACCTGTAATCGTACAAACAATACACCTCTAGAGAAATGCATAAAAATAGAACCGTTGTGTTCTCGCAGCGACATTCGACTTTGCCGTCAGGAGCAAGAGAATACAACGGTTCTATTTTTACTAGTTTACACTAGACATATGTGATTGTTTGTACGATTACAGGAATCGACTATTTAACGTATTTATCTTTGAAGGCTGCTAATTGAGCATCTTCTTTGGATAATCCTTGTGCTTCATATTGTGCGATAGCATTATGCATTTCTTCATAAGCTAATGGCACCACTTTTGTGAAGCGTTTATTGAATGTTTGCCAGTTATCAAGAATATGACGACCTTTTTTGGAATTTGTATGCAATACGTGTTGTTCAATTAATTCTTTAATACGAATCAAGTCTGTAGCACTAGCATCACGTGTTTCTACGAGACCAGTATTGCAATATCTTGTATCGAAATCAAGAACGTATGCGTAACCACCGGACATACCAGCTGCAAAGTTACGACCTACTTTACCAAGCACGAGCACTTCGCCACCTGTCATGTATTCGCAACCATGATCGCCTACGCCTTCAACAACAGCAGTAACGCCACTATTACGAACGGCGAAACGTTCACCGGCCATACCATTGATGTACGCTTTACCAGATGTAGCACCGTAGAATGCTACGTTACCAATAAGGATATTTTCATCCGCTTCGAAAATGGATTTTGCTGGTGGATATACAATGATGATACCGCCAGATAAACCTTTACCGAGGTAATCGTTCGCATCGCCTTCGAGTTCTAATGTCATACCTTTTGGAATGAAAGCACCAAAACTTTGTCCAGCGCTACCAACAAAGTTCAATTTAACTGTGTTTTCTGGCAGACCACTTTCACCATATTTACGAACGATATCGGAACCAACGATAGTACCAACAACGCGATTCGTGTTATCAATAGCGAGTTTCGCACGGATTTGTTTTTGTTCCTCAATGGCAGGACGACACATACGAAGCAGTTTTGCCATATCCAGAGTATGAGTCAAACCATGATCTTGTTCGATAGCATGTTTATGACCAATGGAAGCATCTGTGTAAGGGCGGAACAAGATACGTTTCAAGTCCACACGAGACAATTTATAGTTATCGCCTTGAGATTTCGCACGAATCAAGTCAACGCGACCAACCAATTCATCAACGGAGCGAACACCAAGACGAGCCATGATTTCTTGTACTTCACGAGCAATGAACAAGAATAGACGTTCTACGTATTCAGGTTTACCAGTAAAGCGAGCACGTAATTTTTCATCTTGTGTAGCAACGCCGTAAGGACATGTATTCATGTGACATACGCGGGCCATTTTACAACCTACCGCAACGAGTGGCAATGTACCGAAGCCGAAGATTTCAGCCCCCAAAGCAGCCGCTACCACAACGTCAAAACCAGTCATCAATTTGGAGTCTACTTCCAATTTAATGCGGTCACGCAAACGGTTGAGCATCAATGTTTGGTGAGTTTCGGACAAACCTAATTCCCAAGGAATACCAGCATGTTTTACCGACGTACGACCAGCCGCACCAGTACCACCGTCATAACCGGAGATTAAGATGTTATCAGCTTTTGCTTTCGCAACGCCCGCAGCGATAGTACCAACGCCTGCTTCAGATGTCAATTTAACGGAAATACGAGCATAACGGTTCACGCATTTCAAATCGTAAATCAATTCCGCCAAATCTTCGATGGAGTAAATATCATGATGTGGTGGGGGGGACACGAGTTCTACACCTGGTGTAGAGTGACGAGCACGCGCGATGTCAGGATATACTTTTTTACCTGGCAATTGACCGCCTTCGCCTGGTTTCGCACCTTGGGCACATTTAATTTGCAACTCACTAGCATGGATGAGGTAATTCGCAGTTACACCGAAACGACCGGATGCAATCTGCTTAACTTCACTATTCATGCTATCCCCATTAGGTAATGGTTTGAAACGATTGATATCCTCGCCGCCTTCACCAGAGTTACTGGAGCAACCAAGACGGTTCATTGCTATGGCAATTGTTTCATGCGCTTCTTTACTAATGGCACCATAACTCATCGCACCAGCTTTGAAGCGTTTTACGATGGATTCTACAGATTCTACCTCTTCGATAGGAATCCCACCACCTACTGGATAATTCATTTCCATCAAGGAACGTAATGTTACATGATAGTTTTCTTGAATATCCTTCGCGTATTCTTTATATTTCGCGTAATCGTTCTCGATCAAGGATTTTTGCAATGTGTCGATAGATTTAGGGTTGAATAAATGTTCTTCCCCGTTTTTCACCGGGCCATAGAAACCGCCTGGTTCGAGAACTGTTTCGTTTTCTTTGAAAGCTCGATTATGGCGTTGTACGCTTTCAATAGCGATACCACCAAGACCAATACCACCAATACGTGTTGGAGTGTTAACGAAGTATTTTTTGATAAAGTCTGTATTAAGGCCCAATGCTTCGAAGATTTGCGCGCCATGGTAACTACGTACAGTAGAAATACCCATTTTGGACATAACCTTCATGATGCCACCAACAGCTGCTTTGATGTAGTTTTTCTCAGCTTGTTCAGGCGTCAAATCACCCAAACGTTTATGAGCTTGCAAATCGCGAACAGTTTCAAATGCCAAGTATGGGTTGATAGCTGTTACACCATAACCAAGCAATGTACAGAAATGATGTACTTCGCGAGGTTCACCGGATTCAAGGATTAAGCCTACTTCTGTACGAAGCACTTTGCGAATCAAGTGATTATGAACTGCTGCTACGGCAAGCAATGCAGGGATTGGCGCGTGTTCAGCATCTACTCCACGGTCAGACAAGATGATAACATTTTGATCTGTACGTGCCACTTCTTCTGCTTTTGCACATAATTCATCTAGTGCCTCTTGTAAACCTTCGCGACCTTTACTTGGGTCAAAGAAGATTGGCAATGTTACCGTTTTCATACGACGACAATCTAATTGTTTAATAGACGCCAACTCTTGGTTTGTCAAAATAGGTGTACGCATGCTGATCGCATAAGTACCTACTTTGTTAGGGTCCGTAAGGTTACCACTGTTGCCAAGCATTACGCGAGTGGATGTGACCATTTCTTCGCGGATCGCATCGATAGGTGGGTTTGTTACTTGAGCGAACAATTGTTTAAAGTATGTATATAACAATTGTGGTTTATCGGATAGAATAGCCAATGGCGCATCGGCACCCATGGAACCAGTAGGATCTTTACCTTCTTGAGCCATAGGAATGACCATACGAACAAGGTCCTCTTGGGTGTAGCCAAATGCTTGTTGCAATGTGAACAAGTCTTCTACTTTTGGTACAGCGCTTTCATCAGCCTGTTGAATTTCGGACAAATGAATAACGTGTTCTTTTACCCATTCAGAGTATGGCAATTCTGTAGCGATTTTTTGTTTGATTTCTTCGTCAGAGATAATGCGTTGCTCTTCTGTATCGATGAGAAGCATTTTACCTGGTTCAAGACGACCTTTCGCACGGACATTTTCCGCACTTTCATCCACAACACCCACCTCGGATGCCATGATAACGCGATCATCAGTTGTTACATAATAACGTGCAGGGCGCAAGCCGTTACGGTCAAGCACACCGCCGATCACAGTACCATCAGTGAAGCCCATCGCAGCAGGCCCATCCCATGGTTCCATCATGAAACTGTTGAACTCGTAGAAATCGTGTTTTTCTTGGCTCATCAATGTGTTGCGTTCCCAAGGTTCAGGAATCATCATCATCATTGCATGAGGTAGGCTACGGCCTGTCATATGCAAGAATTCTACAGTGTTATCGAACATAGCAGAGTCAGATCCAGTGTCATCTACTACAGGGAATACCTTTTTGATATCTGGGAACAATGGAGATTCTGCTTTACCTTCGCGGGCATTAATCCAGTTTACATTACCACGGATTGTGTTGATTTCACCATTGTGCACAAGAAAACGGTTAGGATGCGCACGAGCCCAGCTTGGGAATGTATTCGTACTGAAACGGGAGTGAACCATTGCCAACGCAGATGTGAAATCAAGGTCATTCAAATCCAAATAGAAATCGCGCAATTGGCCTGGTGTTAACATACCTTTATATACGATAGTTTTAGAGGACAAGGAAGCAATGTAGAAATCGCTACTCAATTCTTTGCTCAATGGAATGATGCGTTTTTCTGCAACCTTACGAATCATATATAATTTACGTTCAAATTCTTTATTGTTTGTTACTTCAGGGCCTTTGCCGATGATAACTTGTAGCAACCAAGGACGAATTTGTGCCGCTTCATAACCTACTGCCGTAGAATCCACTGGCACTTCACGCCATCCCAACAATACTTGACCTTCTTCACGAACGACTTCTTCCAAAATACGTTTTTGCTCATTCCGAAGGGATTCGTATTTGTGTGCAAAAATCATGCCCACACCGTAGTCACCAGCTGGTGGCAAACTAATTCCTAACACTTCACATTCACGCTTGAAAAATTCATGAGGAATTTGCACCAAAATACCAGCGCCATCACCTGTGTCTTTATCTGCACCAGCCCCTCCGCGGTGCTCAAGACGTTCTAGGATACGCAAACCATCATCGATAATATCATGAGATTTTTTACCCTTAATATTAACAACAAAACCCATACCACAGGCATCTTTTTCAAATTGACTGTCGTACAAGCCATTTGCTTGCATCATAACGCGTTCCTGATTCTGCTGCTCGATAACGCTATCTGTACCCATCT
The DNA here is from genome assembly GCF_032970865.1 of Veillonella absiana. Classification (NCBI taxonomy): domain Bacteria; kingdom Bacillati; phylum Bacillota; class Negativicutes; order Veillonellales; family Veillonellaceae; genus Veillonella; species Veillonella absiana. The sequence goes on from NZ_JAWJZB010000002.1 coordinate 141,431, forward strand.
TTTTCATAGCTCTTGCACTCCTTCATATACACATAGTCTTCTATGGAACTATTGGCTACTATTTACTAAACTATTACAACAATTCGCCCTATAAAATAAAACAGATGATGCACAAATGCATCATGTGAAAGTTAATTCTATAGAATTAAAAAGTCTACTGTCAGTATACCACTGTCCATCTGAAATTGATAATATATAAAATTCATCATTCTATGCAATAAACTCATGTATACATGATATTTTTGCAAGTTTGTGTATTGTATACAAGATTCAACACCATATATTGTGTTACAAATGCCTTAACCATAGGCTATTTTGTTTTTTATGCATAAAATGCAATGTATTGTGTTTTTAATTCCTACTATTTCCCTATGGACTTTTCTATTTTTTGTGCTATAATAAAGCCATAATAAGTATCTCGATGTAGATATATTTTACAAAAAATATACATATCAACTATAAAGGAGACCAACAATGAGAACTACAGAATTATTACAAGAACGCAGAACCTATTACGCAATTGATAAGAACATCCCTGTATCCAACGACGACGTTGTTCGCTTCGTAGAGGCAGCTACTGAACTCGTTCCAGATTCTTTCAACATGAAGAGCTCTCGCGTAGTGGTAGCGTTAGACGAAAAACACGATCAACTTTGGGATGCTATCTACGATATGTTCGAAGGTAAAGTGCCTCGCGAAAAAATCGATAGTTTCAAAGCTGGCCGTGGTACAATCTTGTACTTCATCGACGAACCAACTGTAGCTGGTTTACAAGAACAATTCCCTGGTTATGCTGGTAATTTCCCAGGTTGGGCTAATCAAGCAGTAGGCATGTTACAATTCTCCATCTGGACTGGTTTACGTGAATTGAACATCGGTGCATCCTTGCAACATTACAATCCAGTAATCAACGATGTAGTACGCAAATTATTCGATGTTCCAGAAACATGGACATTGAATGCACAAATGCCATTCGGCGGTATCATAGCAGAACCTGATGCAAAAGCAAAAGAAGATATCTCCGCTCGCGTAAAAGTATTCCGTTAATACATCCGCAAATAAAACTCCAAAACCTAATTCTCTCAAAAAAAGAAGCAACCCCTGCGGGCTGCTTCTTTTTTATATAATTAATCAAATGTTGTTTCCAACAACGTATCATCCATAATAGTGCCTACATAAAAATCACTAAAGATGCCGAAACGAGCGCTAGCTTCTTCAAAACGCATATCGTAGACGATTTTTTTGAATTGAATGTCATCATTACCCATCAAAGTAATGCCCCATTCCCACATATCGAGACCACAACCACCAGTTGTATACTCACTCAATACATCAAGGTATGTTCTTCCCAATTGACCATGAGCACGCATCATTTTACCACGTTCTTCCATCGGTAAAATGAACCAGTTTTCACCATGTTCACGTTTTTTACTCATATTGTAGAAGCAAATATATTTGTCTTTTGGAATATGAGGATATAGTTTTTTATGAACTTCTGGAGATGCCATATTATTTTTCAAATAATTGCTTAATTCCGTTACGGATGTATAGGAGAATGTATATTCCAACACTTCTGCAATTTTCAATTTACGGAAACGAAGTTCCCATACATAGATATCTTCCAATGTTGGTTGTAATAACCACAAGAGAATGTCACCCTTTTGGCCATTGATGCTATAGAATGCATAGCTACTTTTTTCAGCTACATGTTCTGCTTCAAGATCCGCAATATATGCTTTTAATTCAGCTTTCGCTGCAGCTTTATCTTCAGAAGACCATTTTTTCCACGCATTAAAATCGATGCGGAAAATCATGTGTTGACTATGCCAACCTTCAGCAGTGCGAACGGCTTTGCTAAGACCTTCACCATGAGTACCTTCTGCCCCCACTTGGCCATGAGGATGTCCACCTGGATGTCCTACTGGACCCTGTCCACCATGAATTTGTTGTTCTTTTGTTTCTTCAGACATTATAGTTCCTCCTGTTCATTATGTAATAACTGTACAAGTTCTTTCGCTTGTTTTACACCATCAGGAATGCCAATTCCATCAAATGGTGTTCCAATTAAATATAAATTTGAATAGTTTTCTAATACATGGGCACGCACGGCTTTCACCATGGCGCGATGCCCCACATTATATTGTGGCATGCAATGAACGAGACGATTCACCTCTACCCAAATTGGTTCACTGTGAAAGCCCATAATACGTTGGATTTCACGAGTTGCCAATATCGCTAGTTCCTCATCAGAACTGGATTCGACAGTAGTATCACCAGGTTTCCCAATGAATACACGAAGTACAACCTTGTCATCTGGTGTCGTTTGTGGCCATTTCTGGCTCAAATTCGTACAGGCTGTAAGGGGTGTTTTCGTTTTTCTCGTAATCAACAGGCCAGAACCATGCAAATCGCCATCGAAGGTAGCTTTATCAAAGGCCATAATGGCAATAGCGCATGTGGATTGTTCCATGTCACGCAAACCATCAAAACCCGCATCATCACGGAACCATTGACGATACGATGCAGGTGGTGTACTGATGATAACGGTGTCGAATTGAACGTCCTGATGTTCTACAGCTACGTCAGAGCCAGTAAAAATACCGTCAGAATTGCGATGTTTCAGTTGTAATTCATAAGAAAAATCAGCTTGTTGCTGAATATCCTCTATCAATACATTATTATGAATCGTCACATTCCTTGGCATTTGTTCCACGATAGCATCAATGACACTAGCAAGACCACCTGTTAATTGGCGGAACATACCATCCTGTGCTGCTGTGCCTTTGCGAGATTCAAATTCCTTATCAGTCTTTATGCCCTTACCCGCTTGTGGCACATCCCCTACATTGGCACTAGGGCCTTTGGCAGCCACGGAAACGCCCGCTTTTTTATGCGCCCCTTTAGCGGCTATCATGCCTTTAACCATATTACCATGTTTTTGTTCTACTTGAATAAAATGTGGGAACGTAGACAATAGACTGATTTTATAAATATCACCACCATAAATTCCCGCTAATAGCGGTTCGATGAGTTTATCCATCATTTCTTGACCCAAATGGTATTGGAAAAAATGACCGATAGACACATCACCATGCTCATCCAGTTTATATGGTGATTTAAATAAATCTAGGGCCGCTCGAATCTTGCCAGGCCAAGAAATTAACGTGGCTTTCACAAAGGGCATCATTTCCGTAGGTACACCCATGATAGATCCACCTGGAATAGGATGTGTCGCCCCTTGATCATATACATAAGCCTGCCCCGTCGCATTGGCCACAATGGTGTCACCCAGTCCCAGATTACGAATCAAATCGGTCATCTCTGTTTTGCGCCCCAAATAGGAATCCGGACCTAACTCGACCACAAAGCCATCCACCCGTTTCGTTTGAATTTTACCACCACAATGGTCCGCTTGTTCATATATATGAATGTCTACATTCGGTTGTTCCTGTGCCAAATAATAGGCCGTCGAAAGCCCCGTCAGGCCGCCACCGATAATTGCTACACGATTCACTGTACTATCCTCTTTTCTACGGCACTCGCCATGGCAAAAATATACATTTCATTATTGTTAGGCATTGATGCACGATAATACTTAGCCCCTTGAGACTCTACTTGTGCTCTACACACAGTGTCATTATCATATAATACCTCTACATGGTCACTGACGAATCCGATAGGGGCAAATACAATATGTTTATACCCGTCCTCGATTAATCCATCAATCACCGTTTCTATGCTAGGACCGAGCCACTCACCATGCGGTCCAGCGCTTTGCCATGCTTGGGTCCACACCGTAGGATTATGATAAGCCTCGTACTCTAAACCCGATGCATAGCCTTGATGAATCTGCCCATCCATCTCTACAGTAATGATATGTCCACTCCAAGAGCGCAATATTAAAGATTCTGCCAGTTCACAGGAGAACCTTTGAATAGATGTCACATATGGATCTAGCTGATTCTGCATGGGTGCGATGGGCAGACTATGTGCTGAAAGTACCAACGCTACATCATTGACTCTATCTTTATATTTCTGGAGGTCCTCATAATACTCCCTAGAAATCAGCTCATCAATGATGCGCTCATAGTCATCAAGCAAGTCTTCCACAGAAAGGAACGTTACGTCATTTTCATCATAACCCAGCACAATCGACTTTGAACCGTAGGGCAAATTAGGACCTACTTGCTCAATTAACGTTTTTTCGATAGCAATCCGCCAATAATCGGCAAATCCGACTTCCTTCCACCATTCACGAACCATCCGTAACTCAATACCTACTTGATCTGCTGCACGTTGTGCTCGTTCCTCGTATACAGACGTTCCTATTTTAGAATAAAACGGCGCCGTCACAATTGCAATAGCAATATCAATACCATCTGATTTCATTTGTGATACTGCGTCCTCAATGGAGGGGGGCATATGCTGATATCCGATGTAGACATTCTGAATGATAGATGGCTGTTCATCTCGGCACTTCACCATGCGTTGCAATACTTTCACCAGCGCCCTGCCCTGCTGTTCCGTCATAGTGCGCAGATTTTCATTATCCCATTGGCCGATAGTTGTATACCGATCCTCAAGGTTTGCGATGTCCTGTTCACTCGGATCATGACCGCGACGAATACTCGTCATATAATCACGCAAATCATCCGGGATTTGAGGCGTGCCATAGGACATCAACAATACACCGATAGTAGGTTCTTTAATTTTATTCATTATTTACTCACCCATAATTCCTGGCTACGTTCATGTACATACTCAGTAATCCATTTTAATACATCTGGATCAGCCTCAGGAAATACACCGTGACCTAAATTAAATATATGTTTACCATGGCGAACACCTTGCTCTAAAATGGTATCTAATTCTTGTTTTATAACGGCTTTATCAGCATACAGGTATGCCGGATCAAGATTACCTTGTAAGGTCTGAGTAATGCCCATCGCACTAGCCACATCAATAGAGCATCGCCAATCAAGAGCGATAACGTCCAATGGTAAATCTTTCCACAACTCAATTAAATGACCATTTCCAACACCATTCATGGCCATTGGTAAATCTGGAAATTTAGCTTTCACAGTGTGGATAATCCGTTCCATATGCGGAAATATACCTTGTTTATATTGGTCCTCGTTAACAGCGCCAATCCAGGAATCGAAGATTTGTAGTGCGTTCGCACCCGCCTCAGCCTGCATGGATAGATACGCAATAGTCATATCCGCCAAACGTTCCATCAAAGCATTCCACAATGTAGGTTCCCCGACGAGCATCCCACGAGTCTTGTTATAACTCTTGGTAGGACCACCCTCGATGAGATAACTAGCAATCGTAAAAGGTGCACCACCAAAGCCGATAAGAGGTACATCCAAGACCTCTGTAGTCAACAGTTTGATCGTGTCCCCTATATAACTCACCTTCGTTGGATCAAAGGGATGTAGTTGTTCCACATCTCGTTGTGTGCGGATAGGATTCGGGAATACTGGTCCAACACCAGGTTTCAATTCCACCGTCACATCCATACCTACCATAGGACTCATAATGTCCTTGTAGAGGATGGCCGCATCTACACCGTATTCCTTAACCGGCAATTCTGTTACAAAAGCACAGAGCTCCGGTTGTTTTGTAATTTCAAAGAGCGAATATTTTTCTTTAATTTTCCGATATTCCGCTTGGCTGCGACCTGCTTGTCGCATAAACCACACAGGTGTTGTGCCTGGTTGTTTGCCGCGAATCATATCTAAGTAGTTTGAATTCAAACCTGTCACTCCTTTACTTGTTTATATGCTTATTTTACAGGCAATATCACTTGATATTCTATACCATTGCTCACAGGATTACGCAGATTAAACTGCTGTCGCCCCCTGTGCATTCATCATATATGTATCGATACCACCTTGTTGTTTCCCCATACGGAGCAATTCATGTTGGCACGTAAATACCCACACTTGTTGTTCCTTGCCAATGTCAGATAACAATGCCAATGCACGTTTTTGACGTTCTTCATCAAAACGAACGAGAATATCATCAAGGACGATTGGCAATGGTTCTACTTGGTTCGAGAACGCTTTGGCAAGACTCAAGCGAAGGGCCAAATACACTTGGTCCCCCAGTCCACTACTCCAGTGCTTACTTTCTAGACGAACTCCATTAGCATCCTTCAATGCCACGGAATCACTAGTCATAGTGTCAAGAGTATATTTATTGTCTGTAAGCACCTGAATATATTTGGATGCAATATCCATCATATGCGGTTGCTTTTCTTGTTCATAGGTCTGCTGCGCCGTATCCATGCAATGGCTGATTAACACCTGCGTTACCCAATCCTCAAGGGCTTGTTCTAATTGGCCCTCTAAATCCTTGCGTTCCTGCAATGCCTCAGCTTGCTCTTGGTCATTTGCTAAATTACGCATCGTCTCTATAATCTGCCCACGTTGCTCGTACACAGACGCCAGTTTTTGTTCAATGCTAGCTATCTCTAGATCGCTATGTTGCACTTCATCAATCCATTTGTCCTTGTCCCCACCACGGAGGCGACGATAGAACAAATCCTTATTTTCCGCCTTTGGCGCCAACAAATCAAGCTGCACTTGGCTCTGTTTGTAAATGGTTTCCCACTGTTTTAACTGGTCCTCTAGCAATAATTGCTGACGATACTCAGTGGCAGACGCGATGCCGGCCTTCTCGAGCAATTCCTTCTGACGCAACAACAAATCCTTTTCCTTGCGATGCCATTGGTCGTATTCCTCGCGGAAATTTTTGCGCTGTGATTCCTTTTGCTCCCACCGAATTTTATTTTGATGAAAGTTCTTTAACTGCGCGTACAATTTACGGATTTCCACAGGTGCCACCGGTTCTGTAATGCCTAAATTATCCCATAATGTTTGGCCTTGGTCCTCCAGGGCTTGCAAATCATCTTTATGGGCTTGCAATGTCTTTTCGTAGCCTTCATAAACCTTTACCTGTTCTTGGTATTGATCATATTCTTGCTTCATGCCAAAGAAATCGGTATCCGTTAATGTTTTGGCTGCGCCTTGCGGTAACCACGCTTGCCATGCATCCATAGCCTCAGCACCAATTTGTTCAAGACGTTTGTTTTCCGTTTCCCAGTTCCTCAATTGTTCAGAGTAACCAAAGGAACGAAGTTGTGCCAAATTATCTGCTACGGACTTCGTTTGTAATTGACTTTCCAAAGTGCCTTGTTTGGAATCTAGCAATTGCATGTCATATTCCACGCGCGTAATATCGGATTCTAAAGTCTTTTTGGAGCAGAAACTATAGCCAATCATTCCAAGGCCTGCTAATAACAGTACTGCTCCAGCACCTGTCATGGCCATAGTAAATAATACGGAAAGGCCCACAATCATGAGCACGATACCAATAACACTGGCGCCAATGCCTACATAGAGGAATTTCTTCTCACTGCCCTGTTGGGCCACTAAGTTTTGATGGCGCACCTTTGCTCGTTCCCGTTGGATGTTGATGTCCTCTAGGCCTTGTTTTTGAGCACGGACTTCGTCTTCAGCGGATTGGGTATCAGCTTGATGACCCGATTGAATGCCACCACGCGCAGCGGATTGCATACTCGCCAACGGTGTAGTTTGTTCCACATCAAATGCGGATACTACATTACTAGGTTCTACACCATTCTCACCGTCTACTGCCAATGGTTTACGTAACTGCCACGCCTGATACTGATCACGAGCGCTCCGTAAGCGTTGTGCCAATCGTTCACCTTCATACCAATTAATATCTGTAGCCATGTCTTCATCATCACGCCAAGCCGTATGCATACGGCGAGATAGTACTAATTGATTGCGTACCTTTTCGAGGTATGCCTCACCTTGTTCACATTCACGGCGCAATTGATCCCATTTTGAGACTTGTTGGTATAAATCTTCAATGTCTTGTGCATATACACCCATTGGGCTATCAGGGCTAAAGTTTTCTGGCATCAAGCCTTCTTCCTTCCCCTGCCAAATGCGCATATGCTCGTGGCAACGATTCAATTCCTGATCAAGCTCGTAGAAGGCCTGCCGTTCCAATGATTTACCACCATTGAATTGATGAATTTTAGCCTTCGCCTCTTCAGAACGGCGATACGTATCCCACGCACGAAGCACGATATCGATGCTTTCACGATAGTCACGCCATTCTTGCAATTGGTCCAATAATTCCTGTTCTGTCCGTTCCGTACCCGTTAGGGTGGATTGTAATGATACGTACTCCGTTTCGTGCCCTGCTAGGGCCGCTACCTTCGCACGATTTTGTTTCAACTGTTCCATGAGAACGTTAATTTTACGCTTGCCATTAGCGGAGGCTACGAACAAATCGTTTGTCGCCTTTTCGATGTCTTTCACCACCGAGCTGAGGCGTTCGCCCCCTTCGGCGCCAAAGAAGCGCGTACGCACCTCTACCTCATTCAAGATATCCGCACCTTGCAAATCCGCTAGGGTTAAGGCAAATATGCGATTATATGTTTTTTTGTCCAGCCCATGCCACCATAATTGGTTCGGCTCCATATTGATTCGTGGCTCGCCTTGGGGGTAGAAATCTAGCTTCTTCCCATTACGACCTACGTGATATTCCTTGCCATCTTGTTCTAGCACCATGGAACCTACGCATGTATCATAATGTTTGGCCTTACCCCCAAACAGGACCGTTCGTATACCCTCTAGGAGGGATGTTTTGCCACTTTCATTAGGGCCATAAATTAATTGCACACCCTGGTCACCAGGCGTGAATGACCAATCCTTGTGAGGCCCAAATTCTTGTAGATATATATCCTTAATCTTCATCATTGGCCCCCATTAATTTTGTAACACCCTCAATTTCAGCGCGTCGCGCCGCCCGTGAAAGCACCTCATCACTGAGGAAATCTGCGTATCGGCCTAACCGTTTAAATTCAGGACGTTCCGCGAGAATAGCACGGATATTGGTAACGTCGTGATGAATCGTTTCATCATAGGCAGATAAATAATCGCCCACCATATCAGACAATTTACGGCGTTCCTCTAAATCGATGGCCGGACTCGTCTCATCAACGATAACATAAGGCATGATAAACACGCTACGCCCCTTATCCTCCTCTTGGGAGTCCGCTAACCACATTTGGCGCACATCCTCTTGGGCACACAAACGATGTAAAGCGCCTGTCCCAGTGAGTACGATTTCCAAGAGTACTGGTTTCTTGAGATTATTACGGAGCATATCCTTTTTATGACGAATCATTTCCATCATATCCGCCTCGTTTTTCAAGGACGAAATATCGATAGTCGCTCGTTCAAATCGGATAGCACAAGTTTCCTTGAATTCCAATTCACAATGTCCATTGTTCGACACAGACACCAAATAGGCTCCTTTAGGACCGCGTTCTTTTTTATGTAATCCTTGCGGATTGCCTGCGTACACGACGTACGGTTCCTCATTTACAATTTGGCGTTTATGGATATGACCGATAGCCCAATAATCCATGGCCGCCTCTGTGAGGTCTGATACATTACAAGGGCCCACAGAAGTGTTGATTTTCACTTCACTGTTTTCCGTAGCAGCACCCACGGTGCCGTGCATAACAGCAATGGAGAAATCGTCGCTTTCAAAGGCCTTGTACTGTTTGGCAAAGTTCGTTGTTTCATTGCCTTCGCCACAGCTCATGCCGTAAATACCACCGATTTCCAGATTGTTAACCATTAGTGGAAACCGTTGCACTTGTTTTGAAGAAAACACATGCACATTCTCTGGTAATGTGATTTGGGCGCGCCAGCTTTCAGCTGGATCATGATTACCTTGCACCATGTACACAGGAATCCGAGCCTCCGCCAATCGTTCCACTGCACGCAGGAATCGCACCTGCGCCTCGAGATTGTGGTCCTTGCTGTTATAGGCATCGCCAGTGATTAGAAATGCCTGCACACGTTCCTCAATAGCCCAATCAACAATAGCCTCGAATGATCGATAAGTCGCCAACGCCACCGCTTGATCCACGGACTTGCCAATGGATTTTAAATAATGAAATGGTGCCCCTAAATGCAGGTCACCACATTGTATAAAACGAAATGGTTGCATAGTCGTCAATCCTTTCCATGAACGATTAACGCGAATATATTGATGCTGAGTTTCTGGCTTGGTGAAAACTCAGTGTTAGTTGATTTTTAGCGTATACCGATGGTCACTGAAATCAAACTGTCGGTCTGTGCCACAAGTTAATTTATCGACAAGTTTTGCCAACATTCATCAGGTTATTGAAGCAATTTATGTTGCGGCAATGTGTCGATCCGAATGAAAACCAACTGAGTATACGTTTACACTATATATAATATCAAATAATGCAGTATATATGCTAATGAATTTGGGTATAAATCATAAAATAATTTAACCATTTAATTGTTAACCATATCATTTGTTAACTTTATATAATTTTTGAGTTGACTAGAATAATTATCCGTTTTATAATGACTTCATCAGATAATTATTTGTTAACCACGACAGAATTATATACCATAGATTGACAATCTGTTTTGTGGCTTTCACCAATGGAATCATGAATTAGATAACCACCAGGAGGGTTATGATGGCTCAAGTTGCAATGGAAACACAATCTCATGTGGGAACATCCTACGAAAAAATTTTGACCTATGCGAATCGCGTGTTAAACGGTGGCGAAATCACGCCAGACGAAGCGATTGAATTAATTCATACATCTGACGAGGACACTATGATTCTCCTCGCTATGGCAGACAAAATTAAGCAACAATTCAACGATAACACCGTAGATCTTTGTGCTATTGTTAACGCACGTTCTGGTAAATGTCCAGAAAACTGTAAATTCTGTGCCCAATCCGCGCATCATGATACAGGTGTTCAGGAATATCCATTTATGGATGATGAAAGTATCCTCAACGCTGCACGTAAAGCAAAAGAGGCCGGTGCTATCCGTTTTTCCATCGTAACATCTGGTCGTAATACTAGTAATCCAAACGAATTTGCTCAAATCATTCGTGTATTGAAGAAAATCCGTGAAGAAATCGGTCTTGAAATTTGCTGTTCTCTAGGTTTATTAACCTATGATCAAGCTGTTAAATTGAAAGAAATCGGCGTCACACGTTACCATTCCAATATCGAAACGGCGCCAAGCCATTTCAAAGATATTTGTAGCACTCACAATTACCAAGATAAAATGTCTACCATTTCCAATGCGAAAAAGGCAGGCATTCGTGTGTGCTCCGGTGGCATCCTTGGTTTAAACGAAACATTGGAACAACGTGTAGAAATGGCCTTTGAATTAAAACGCCTCGGTGTGGATTCTGTGCCACTCAATATTTTGAATCCCATCAAAGGGACTCCATTTGAACATAATAAAGCATTGGCACCATTGGAAATCCTTCGTACCTTTGCCGTATTCCGTTTCATTTTGCCTAAAGCATTAATCCGTACTGCTGGCGGTCGTGAAGTAAATCTTCGCGATTTACAAGCCTATGCCCTCACAGGTGGCTTGAACGGCTTGATGGTTTGTGGTTATCTCACAACAGATGGACGCTCACCACAAGACGATTTGCAAATGATTCAAGACTTGGAATTGTTGCGTAATACAGCGCAACTTTCCTAATATCGCTTCGTTACATATCTGTATTCTATTCGCAGTGTATATTCGCAGTGTATTTGATTCAAGTGGGGGTGCTTGTAGGGAATATTTTGATGCCATCGCAATAGAATTAGCAAACTGTAACACTGAATTTTATCATCTTACAATTTTACATACATATAATAAAAACAATCGCCGAATACCCGTGGCGATTGTTTTTTGTTGCAATGTATTAAATTATTGTATAAGTCGTCCACTAGGACAACCTTAGTGGGTCGTGCACATTAATTAGAAATACCCTCATAACCTCAATTAGATACATTATGTAATTTTATTGGTCGAATCCAACTCATTCTAACCAAATGCTCATCATACTAAAAGAAATGCACCACCAAAGGCGTATACACGTATTCCAAGAATGTCCATGTCAGCAATCCACATGTGGCACCAACGATGGCACCGTTGATACGAATCCAGCTGAGGTCATCTTCTACTTTGGATTCAATAAAGTAGATGAACTTTTCAGTGCTCAATCCTTCCAATACTTGTCGAATAATATTTTCGATTAAATCGTAACCTTGTTCCAATAAGTATTGGCTAATATTTTGTAATGTATATTCAATACGATTGCGCAAGTCTTGATCTGTGCCATATACTTGCCACAATTCTAGGGCGATATTTACAAAAATCTCTGCAGGAGTTTCACCACGTTCATCTCCTGCGACGAGAAGGTCCTCAATATGTGGGCATACGTGATTTAATAATACTTCTTCCCAATCTTGCTCATGAATCCAACGACTCCAAGCATTATCCAGAGCCACACAAACCTCACGGTTTTGCTCTAAATCTTGCACCGGCTTTACCCATTGACTAAGCCAAGCAATCCGTTCAGGACTGTTCGGTTGTTTCCAGGCTTCAATCATCAAATAGGCTTCACTGATGATGGCCTGTGCCAATTCGCGATGATTGATAACATCTGTAGCTTCCGACACGGATAGAAATAAATCAGACAAGAAACTACGACGTTTCTTAAGATGTACTTCCTCCGCCACAACAGCGGTGAGCCACGTGACCATGGCTGGATGATTGATACGTTCTTGCACTACTTCTAGCACTTGAACGACCATGTTTTCATATTTATTCTTTTCACATAAATCAAGCAGCACATGCTTGAGCGCTGGTACTAAGGAATGTTTTCCCAGGAATTGGCGGATGCGATCAGCACCCCAGTTTGACCATTCCGCTGGTGTTCTAGTCCCCCACAACAAGTGTAAGCCTTGATGTAAGACGAGACGAACCACCCGTTGCCCTTCCGCAGAAAGCATAAAATTCTCAATGAGGGGTACAAACTTTACATTCTCCAAGAGTATACGACAACGGTCTTTGGTGAGCATTTTCGTTTCCACCAACTTGATAACACCATCGATAAGGCGTTCCTTGTTACGAGGGACCAATTCCGTATGATACGTAATACCTAAAGGTTTACGGAATAATGCGGTCACCGCGAACCAGTCCGCCACACTGCCGATGAGGGCCGATTGTACGCACCAGTACAGCGGTTGAAACCAGCTTTCACCATCGTAGAAAAATTGTGCAATAAATACAAAAACATATAAAATAGCAGTGACTGTCAAAATGCCATTCGCCCGTTGACGGTAGGTACTCTTGTGAAAGCGCCCCACCACGTCGTACCACGGCAAATTATGGTGGCGATGCAAATGTTTGTGCGCCATATCGTAATCGTATTTTTTATCTGGACTCATAGCATCACCCCCTTAATGAAGAGGGTGGCACCATAAAAGAGTCCACCTAGCACAGCGCCCACGAGAGAGCCGTTGATACGCACCATTTGAAGGTCATAATACATTTTTCCACGTATGATATTTGTCATTTCGTCTGCAGAGTAACGAGATAATTCAGAACCTACCACCTTATCAATGAGGGGGTTCAATTTTTGCAATAACGGAATTGAACGAAGTAAGAAAAATCGTTCAAAAGGCGCCTGTTTTCCAGGATTATCGAGGATATCTCGCCCCAATAATTGCGCTTTTTGTATCAACATATCAAAGAGCATATCCCAATCAACATGTTTACCGTCAATGAGTTTACCTTCCCACTCCTCAAGAGCTGTCCGAATCCATTTATTTTTATGATGCTCAATAAAGTCCTGCCACTCCTTATTTGTCTCTAGGCGATTAAAGAACAAAATCGCCTGCCCCCACACATAGCGCCCCAACGCGGAGTCGATGGACTCATTTTCACGAAGGAATTTCACCGCCTTGGATTGCACCGTATCCACCAAATGTTCCGGTGTCAAACCTTCACCACCAAAGGCGATGGCCAATTCGCGGAAGAATGAATTTTTCGTGTACCGCTTCATAATCGCTACCATCACACGATAGAGATATGGGTACACCGCATCAGATCCGATAACGTGCTGACAGGTTCTATTGAAATAGAACCAAAACACAGATGCCGTATGACGTTCAAGCATACAACGACCGAACAAAATTACAAGAGGTGTCATTTTCCAGTCCGTGCTGCCCTTGTAAATGGCTTTGTTAATCTCCTTACGCATTGGCTCGATGTCCATATGAGACAACACCTGTTTACCCACGCCTTGGAGCATATGGCGAATCTGAGACTGTCCTTTATCGCTCATAACGTACTCGATGATGCGAACCATCACCTTTTCGCGCTTGATCGCATAGTACATCTGTGGTACCCGCAATAATTCCTCACTGAGCATAGTTCGTCCCATCTGAACAAGACGATCCTTACTGCGAGGCAAAATTGCCGTTTTATACCCTATGCCAAGAGGCTTTGAAAACAGTGCGGTTACAGCATACCAATCGGCTAAGCCACCAATCATGCCGGCACCGCTGATATGCATCACAAATGCCCACCACACATCGTGTCGTTGAGGATATGAAATTAAAAATATAATGGTCATTACCGCTAGCAGTAACGTAGCCATCGGTTTAGTTTTAAACATTCAAAAACTCTTCCCCTTCACTCGAAGGATTCAATATAGGTACATCTGGGAACAAGGCCTTGAAATACAAGGATGGTTTCCATCGGGGTCCATTTAAATGCATAGGAATCACCGCTCTTGTCACTGTCATGCGGCGCAAGAACTCAATAACGCCCCATTCCATCGCGTCTTCTAGACGATTATCTACCGGGAACATCCCGATATCTACTGTTACGCCCTGTAATGGTGAAAGCTCACGCCATGCCATGTCTTTGGCTTCACGAATATTTTCTGGTGTATCACCGAGCCAGTGCCACCAGTTCAAATCGCCAGCGTGGAAGAAAGTATCACGTGGTGTTTTTACAAGGAAAGAGCCACCTTCATCAGTGCTGCCGAACATCGTGATTTCAGTATCTTCGATGGTTACAGTTTCGCCTGGGAGCATAGCTGTTAGAAGTTCTTCATTAATACGCGTTCTATTGTCAGTGTCGGCAGTTTGATTTACCATTTCAGACTGGTTCTGGGCCACAGCGCGTGCCGTCAAATCACGGACCACAGCCACATCCTTGTGGAAAATATATCTCGTCGTTGATTGGTTAAAATTCAATATAGCTGGATTATAGTGATCCCCATGCGTATGCGTTACAAAAAACCACATCTCACGCCCCGCTGCCACCATTGCATCCACACGTTTTTCAGGATCTTTAAAATAATCAAATACGTAGCAACGAATACCATCATCAAGCATAAAACCACTATGGTTTAAAAAGTATATATTCATACTATCGCCTTCTCTCATTTAGAAGAAATAATTGATAACTTATATCATAAAGATTAATCTTTATTATACCATATATGTGTAAAGATTTTGAAAAGATAACATATTAAAAAGGTACGCAAATGTACAACCTCAGTATAAATACCAAGCCATACATCTGTGTACCTTATATATAAACTATATACTATTAAAAATTTTCCCTACATTTGTACATTGTCCATCAAAAGAGATTTCTGCTATAGGCTCTGCATTTTTTATAGCAATCTCATAATTTGAAGCAATTGCATCTAACTGCTTACTATCACTTTTTTATAAGTAGTATGCAAATATTGCCCTAATTTTGTATTTAACATTTCTGTTGAAAGTTTACTCCCAACACATCTTCTAACATTGGATAGTTAATAATCTGATCAGCACCATACACGCCTTGTAAATATCGTTTTTTATAACCATAATCCTGACGCCTGCAATCTGGTGAGTCAAAATCAAATTTTGTACCCGCGCTTTCGTCCTTATAATGAAGCCAAAATAATTTTCCCTCTCGATTCTTATGTGCCAAGTAAATATCAGTAACCTTTTCGTCTACAGTCTGTATAGAGGTACTAATCTCTCCATTGACATCCTGATTGATGGTAACTTTTTGTTGCGGTTGCAACCGTTCCCTAAGCTCAATATCATAAATATTAAAATCTGCTGCTCGTAAAAAAATAAGCATTTTTTCTTTATTGGTTTCATCTCCAAAGAATGGAATAAAAGGTTTGGCATTAATATCTATATTTTTATTGATAATAGTAACATCACTAACTATCCATGAAAATGCATTCTTCGCTTCAGTTACATTATTCATTTGGGCAAAAAATAGCAATAATTGGTTTTTACGAACTTGACTCATACTTTTAGCGATTGATTTTGGAACCACTTTAGCTACCAATTGTTTTAAAAGTGCAAACGCATATAGTACATTATTCACATGCTGTACCCCATCATAGTCTGCATTGATATCTCTATCCGTAGAGAGCACTAGTTTAGGATAGCTATCTTGTATGGCATCAAGGGGCCATAATTCAAAATCCATAATCTGCACCTCCCTTTATCTGTATTATACCGAAAAGTTTTTATAATAAAAAACAGAAACTTTTTATTTTTGACAAGTTCTTATTATTTATTATAAAAACTTTTACAATTCATATCTCATATCAAAAAAAGAGGCAATGCCTACACATTACCTCTTTTCTAACAAGCCTTAACTCATATGTAGTTTTGATTAGATGCTTTCAACAGCAGCGATAGCCGCTACATCTACAACGTCTTGTGCGGAGCAACCACGGCTCAAGTCATGGATTGGAGCAGCCAAACCTTGAATCAATGGGCCAAGAGCATCAGCGCCTGCGAAACGTTGAACCAATTTGTAACCAATGTTAGCAGCTTGAAGATCAGGGAAAATCAAGATGTTAGCTTTACCAGCCACGTGGGATTCTGGAGCTTTTTTAGCTGCTACGGAAGGAACGATGGAAGCGTCCAATTGTAATTCACCATCGAATTTGAAGTCTACATTACGTTCTTTCAAAATGTTAACAGCTTCTACTACTTTGTCTACTTCTGGAGTGGAAGCGGAACCTTTAGTGGAGAAGGACAACATGGATACGCGAGGATCAGCCATTTCAGCAATTTGACGAGCTTTTTCAACGGAAGATTCAGCGATATCAGCCAATTGTTCGGATGTTGGGTTAGGCAACACGCCGCAGTCGGAGAATACTAACATGCCGTCATCACCGTATTCTTTTTTGTCAGTGAACATGAACATAGCGGAAGATACAGTTTTAAGACCTGGTTTAGTACCAACAACTTGCAATGCTGCACGAAGAACGTTAGCAGTTGGGCTAGCGGAACCAGCTACCATGCCATCAACAGCGCCCAAACGAACTAACATAGCGCCGAAGAATAATTCGTCGCCTTTCATAGTTGCTTCAGCTTTTTCAGGAGTCATACCTTTTTTAGCGCGCAATTCAACGAAAGTATTTACCATTTCGTCAAAACGATCATAGTTGTTAGGATCGATGATTTCAGCACCAGCGATGTTAGCGCCAACTTCTTTAGCTTTTGCTTCTACTTCAGCAGGGCTACCAACTAATACAGGTGTGCAGAAACCTTCTTTTACGATGATTTCAGTTGCTTTCAATACGCGTTCGTCATGGTATTCTGGCAACACGATTTTTTTACCTAATGGTTTTACTTTTGCTTTTAAATTTTGAATTAATTCCACTGTTTTTGCCTCCTTAACAATGGCGAGAATTCGCCTTTACCTAACTGTATTATAGCAAATTAGACATACTGGTGAAAGTAAGAAAACACGAATACTAACTATGTATATATTGCATAGATATCTATTACATGGAACTCTAAAGGATTCGTATTCAATACATCGCTATTTAAACAGTAACTAAAACCTATGTAATTATAATTGCCTTCACTACCATTCAGTGTTATAAATGAATTATACAAGGAGGTGCACCATGTCCAATACCGAACAAACTATCAACGCAATTACAAATCCTATCGATAATACCACACCCATCGACATTCAAAGGACCATTAAAAATTTAGAACGCAATAGTTTCATAGTTCACTATTTTGAAACATCTGCTGACGCCGTTCTGTATTTACAAGAACGCATTCAACATAAATGCGTAGCCATCGGCGATTCTCGAACGCTCCAACAAATCCACTTATACGAGGCCCTCGAACCGAATAACATAGAGGTTACAGATATCCAACGCCCTCTCGATGGTGAAAGTTTCCGCCAAACCGCCCTTCGAACCATGGGACGAGACGTTTTCCTTACCTCCGTCAACGCCCTCGCCCAAACCGGTGAAATGGTGAATATCGATGGTACGGGTAATCGTATTGCCGGCTCACTATTTGGCTCTGAGGAAGTATTTTTCGTACTAGGCATCAATAAAATCACCCCAGACTTAGCCTCTGCCATTTACCGTGCTCGCAATGTAGCAGCACCAAAAAATATTTTGAAAAACAAACATATTGGCACTACACCATGCGCCATCAAAAAAGATAAGTGCTATGACTGTGGCTCCCCTGATCGGATTTGCAACGCCTTGACAATTTACTACAAGAAAATGCGCAATATGGATATCATGGAGGTTATTATTATTAACGAAGACTTAGGCTTTTAAAATGGCTGATAGCCTCCAATACAACTTAAAGGCCTGTAGCAGATTATGCATCCGCTACAGGCCATATTAGTAAAATTCAATTATAAATTCCTATCCTAGTAAATACCCGTCATAGTATAGAATAGGATAATAACGAATACCGTTAATGTTTTAATACATGTAATAGCAAAGATATCTTTATAAGATTCTTTATGTGTTAAACCACATACTGCAAGTAATGTAATAACGGCACCATTATGAGGCAATGTATCCATCCCACCAGATGCCATAGAGGCTACACGATGTAGAATTTCAGGAGACATACCAATTTGGTTCGCCCATGCTAACCATTGTTGGGACATAAGATCAAGTGCTATAGACAAACCACCAGAAGCAGAACCAGTAATACCAGCCAATGTTGTTACACTCACGGCCTCGGACATCAATGGATTGCCACCGAATTGAATGCTTAATAAAGCACTGGAGATATGTTTAAAGCCATCTAAAGATGCAATAACATTACCATAACCAACTTCAGAAGCAGTATTCATAATAGCCAACAAGGATCCAATCGCACCAGCATTTAATGTTTTAGTAAATTTAGGCACTGTATTAAGGGCACGTCTACCAATAATCATCGCAAGAACAATACCTATTACCAAGGCAATAATAAGAGACCAAATACTTGCTACATTTTTGATTCCTGCTGCTACCAATGGAGTTTTACCTGATGCCTTGAACGTCTCAAGCAAAGATGGATCCCATTTCACGTATTCAGTAATACCAAAGTTAACAATTAATACAGCTGCTAATGGTACAACCGCAAGATACCATGGTGGTAAATATTCGTCCTCAGAAATAACTGGTTCGTTAAGTGTATGATTACCATAACCTTCACCTTTTGCCACTGCTTTTTGCAAACGATGATTCAAATACCATAAGCCTACACCATAAATAATAAGACTCCCTAAAATCCCGGCAATTGGCGCTGCATACGCATTTGTACCAAAGAAATTAGTAGGAATCAGATTTTGAATCTGTGGTGTCCCAGGAATCGCATCCATAGTTGGGGCAAACGCACCTAACGCAATAGAGGCAGGAATGAAGTGTTTAGGTAAATTACCTTCTTTAAACAATGCAGCTGCGAAAGGATACACCGCAAATACCACTACAAACAAACTAACGCCACCATAAGTAAGAATACTTGCAGCTAATACAATAGATAAAATAGCGCGTTCTGCACCTAAACCTAAAATCAACCATTTCGCAATACTTTTAGCAAGGCCTGTATCTTCCATTACCTTACCAAAAATGGCACCTAATAAGAAAACCGGAAAAAATGACTTAATATAAACTACAGCTTTGCCCATAAATAATTCTGTATAAGAGGGCATAATTGGCAAGCCAGATAAAACAGCTGCACAAAGTGCAAAAATAGGGGCTACTACAATAACTGAAAAGCCACGATAAGCAAAGGTCATCAGTAATACAAGACTTAATATAATGCTTATAACATCCATAATATCCTCCATGCATATACTTGTATCGATTACTTATAAAAAAGGTTGAGTTTCGAAAATCTATTAGCTCGAAACCCAACCTCTTTTTATTCTTCCATCTTAATTAGAGATGCAGTAACTATGCCTATTATTCAATATATAGCATCTTTAGAACTAGCGTAAAACAGCTCCACTGACTACCATTTTTTGTACTTCATTTGTGCCTTCGTAAATTTGAGTGATCTTAGCATTTCTGAACAAACGTGCCACAGGATAATCTTCACTATAGCCATAACCACCGAATAATTGAACTGCATCTGTAGCTACTTCCATTGCTACATCAGAACAGAACATCTTAGCCATTGCTGCAGAAACAGTATAAGGGCGACCAGCGGCTTTATCATTAGCTGCATTTAATAACATCAAGTTTGCTGCTTCAACTTTTGTAGCCATTTCAGCTAATTTAAATTGAGTATGTTGGAATTTAGCAATTGCTCTGCCAAATTGTTCACGTTGTTTTGTATATTCAACAGCATGTTGTAATGCAGCTTGTGCAATACCTGTTGCTTGAGCAGCTACACCAATACGACCACCATCTAATGTATGCATAGCAATTTTAAAGCCTTTGCCTTCTTGTCCAAGCAAATTAGCTGCTGGTACATGAAGATCTTTAAAGATTAATTCACGAGTAATAGAGGTATGGATACCCATTTTATGTTCTTCTGGACCAAATGTGAATCCTGGCATACCTTTTTCAATAATGAAAGCAGAAATACCTTTTGTACCTTGAGATTTATCTGTCATAGCGAAGATAACATATACATCAGCTGGGCCAGCATTAGTAATAAACATTTTGCTACCATTGATAATATATTCATCACCAACTTTTTCAGCCACTGTTAATTGACTAGCTGCGTCAGTACCAGCATTTGGTTCTGTTAATGCAAAGGCTGCCAACGTTTTACCTTCTGCTACTGGACGAAGATATTTTTCTTTTTGTTCTGGTGTACCGAATACGTCAATTGGGCTAGCACCTAATGATACAGATGCAGAATAAGTAATACCAATACCATCATCGTATTTACAAATATCGCGTAATGCAAGAATGTAGTCAACATAACTTGCACCAGCCCCGCCATATTCTTCAGGGAAGCAAATACCTTGTAAACCAAGGTCAAGTAATTCTTTTACTAAGCTTTCATCAAACTCATTCGCTGCATCACGTTGTAATACAGTTGGTGCCAAGCGTTGTGCGCCAAATTCATTGACAGTTTGAAGTAATAATTCTTGATCTTCAGTTAATTGATACATAATGATGTCCTCCTAAATAAAATAGATATATAAGTAAGTCATATGACCATAACATCTAAACAATTAACGGTTTGTAAAATTCTTTTCTTTACGTTTTTCAAGAAATGCAGTCATACCTTCAGTTTGGTCTTCCGACAAGAAGCAATCACCAAAGATATTAGCTTCTAAACGAAGGCCTCTGTCAATATCCATTTCAATACCTTCATTGATAGCACGTTTACAATTTCTAACAGCGATTGGTGCTTGTGCAGCAATATCATTAGCTAATTTATTAGCAGCTGCCATCAATTCAGCTTGTGGATATACAGCACTAACTAAACCAATGCGCAATGCTTCTTCTGCTTTAATATTACGAGCAGCATAAATGATTTCTTTAGCTTTACTCAAAGAACCAATAACACGTGCCAATCGTTGTGTACCACCAAAACCAGGAGTAATGCCTAAGCCCACTTCTGGTTGGCCAAAGACAGCATTATCACTAGCTAAACGAATGTCACAGCACATGCTAATTTCATTACCGCCACCTAATGCATAACCATTAATAGCTGCAATAACAGGAATTGGGCATAATTCAATTTTTCTGAATACTGCATTCGCAAATGTACCCCAAGCTTCGCCTTCTGCTTTGGTCATATTTTGCATAAATCCAATATCTGCACCAGCTACGAAAGATTTTTCTCCACCGCCAGTTAAAATAATGGCTCTTGTTGTTTCAGGGCTAATCGCATCAAAGGCTTCTTCTAGCTCTTTTATAACTTGTTCATTCAGTGCATTTAATGCTTTTGGTCGATCAATAGTAACAGTTGTAACAAATCCATTTTGGCTTACTTTTACAAATTCCATGTGAACACCCCATTTTCTAAAATAAAATGCTTATGCTTTAATCTCACTGATTTAAAAGTCATCTTACTTCTTCATAACTAAAGCTTCGCCTTTGATCACAACTTTTCCTGCTTCATTGGTACAAATTGTTTCAAATTTCATACGATGTTTTTCATCATTTTTTTCTGTACAAGTAACAGTAGCTGTAATAGTTTCATCCAAATATACAGGTGCCAAGAATTGAAGTGTTTGTCCCATATAAATGGTATTCGCACCTGGCAGTTTTGTACCTAGCACAGCAGAGATTAAGCCAGCACCTAGCATGCCGTGAGCAATACGGTGTTTAAACATTGTAGTTTGTGCAAACTCTTCACTCATATGTACTGGATTAGTATCCGTACTTACTTTAGCAAAGGCTTCTACATCCTCTACAGTTACTTTTTTGACTACACTTGCAGAATCACCAATCTTAATATCTTCGTATTTAACGTCAGCTACCATGCTATTCTCCTTCTTTTAAACCCATAATATCATCTTTAAAAATACGTTCATCCATTAATTTTAAATCTGGACTAATGATAGGTTTGAAATCCATCAATGCTAATACATCTTTTTCAAGATCAATACCAGGAGCAATTTCAGTCAATTCTAAGCCCTTAGGTGTCAATTTAAATACAGCCCGTTCAGTTACGTATAATACTGGCTGTTCTACGCTTTGTGCATATTTACCAGAGAAAGTAACTTGTTCTACTTCTTTAAGGAACTTTTTGTTCGTCCCTTCTTGAACAATGACTAATTTGCCATCTTGTACTTCTGTTTTTAGGCCTTTTGCGGTGAAAGTACCACAGAATACAACTTGTTTCGCATTTTGTGTAATATTGATAAAACCACCACAACCAGCAACACGGCCTTTAAATTTACTTACATTGATATTACCGATTTCATCAGTTTCTGCTAAGCCTAAAATTGCTAAATCAACGCCGCCACCGTCATAGAAATCAAAATGAGATGGTTGATCGTAAATACCAGTTGGATTATAGGCTGCCCCAAAATCAGTGCCCCCTGCTGGTACACCATCAATAGCGCCTGCTTCAATGGATAATGTTAAGAAATTACCGATACCTTCTTCGTTGGCTACCAAGGATACACCTTCTGGCATACCAATACCAAGATTTACAGAGGAATCAGGAGTTAATTCCATAGCACAACGGCGAGCGATAATTTTACGATTATCTAATTTCATTTTTGGTAAGGATGCTAATGGTTTTCTAGTGATACCACAGAAGGATGGTTCCAAAATTGATCCATCGGTTTGACGATGATATTTCGCAATATCAGAGCATTCTACTACATAGTCAACGAGTAGCCCCGGTACACGCATAAGATGTGGATTAATACTGCCTACTTCAGCGATGCGTTTTACTTGTGCAATAACGATACCACCAGATGCTTTCGCTGCTTGTGCAATGCCTAATACTTCGCCAGAGGCAATTTCATCTTCACAACTAATATTGCCTGCTGTATCTGCAGTAGTACCACGAATAATAGCTACATTAATTGGGAATTGTTTATATCGTAGATATTCTTCCCCATCAATATTCATCAACTCTACTAAATCTTCAGTAGATTTACTAGAAATTTTACCCCCATCTAAACGAGGATCCACAAAGGTTTGTAAACCAACCTTTGTAATCAGGCCTGGTCTACGACCACCAACGGCACGGAACCATTGAGAAATCGTACCTTGCGGTAGATTATAGGCTTCAATAGCATTGGAATTCACCAAGGCACCCAATTTAGGAGCAAGGTTAAAATGACCTGCTACGATACGTTTAATTAATCCTTCATGCGCTACATGGTCCATAGCGCCACCATTACCATTACCTTGTCCAGCTGCATGAACAAAGGTTAAGTGATTAGGTTTACCTGTTTCCAAAAACTTATTTTCTAACTCTGTTAAGATTTCTTCAGCTACTTGTGCCATAACAAAACCAGAAGTAGCTATAGTGTCATTGTCCTTAATCAGTTCAATGGCCTCTTTTGCTGTTACAAATTTCATTTCTGATCAACTCCTAAATACACTTTCACAATAGATACAACTCATCACTATTAAAATTTTGTAGTTTTATCCTTTTGTAGGAACTCTAACAAGATTTCTTCACGGCGTTGTTTGATAGCCGATAAAGCCTCAGGAGTCCATTGATACATACCTGTACCAGTTTTTGCACCCAATGTTCCCGCAGCGACACAATCAGCCATTAATTTTTGTGGTTCTTTAGTAGCACATAAATCTTCATATAAATATGTGGAAATATTATAGAAAATATCTAAGCCACCAAGATCGGCTGTTTCAATAGGGCCCGTAGCGCCTAACCGACGACCGATACTATATTTTACGGCATCATCAACAGCTTCTGGAGTCGCAATACCTTCTTCTACAATATAGATAGCTTCTCTCAATAATGCTAATTGTAAACGATTGCCGATAAAGCCTAATGCTTCACGTTTTAAAGCTACTGGTTTTTTGCCAATTTTTTCAATTAATTTCCAAGTAATATCAACTACTTCTTGGCTTGTTTGTTTACCTGGAACTACTTCTACCAATGGAACTAAATGTGGAGGGTTCCAGAAATGAGCCACTACGAAACGTTCAGGGTGTACCAAAACTTCTTGAATTTCGGTAGGGCTAAGGCCTGAAGTACTAGTAGCAAAAATAATATCTGGACCTACATAGTCTTCAATTTCTTTCCAAACTTTACGTTTCACTTCTAAATCTTCAGCGATGGCTTCAATAACAAAATCACAACCTTCAGTGGCTTCTTTGATAGTAGTAACACCTGTAATTCTTCCTAAAATTTCGGGAATTTCATCTTCTTTTACCAAGTCATGATTTTTATACATTTCCAAAGCGGCTTTAATGTTTGTGAGTCCTCGATTAACGCTGTCATCAGAGCGACCAAACATTCTAACAGTGTAACCATTCATAGCATATAACAAGGTAATGCCATATCCCATGGTCCCTGTGCCTAGACTTGCAACTACTTTAATGTCTTCTAATTTCATAATAACTTTTCCTCCTTAATGGAACTCAAGATATTAATATAGATTTGTTAATATGTGTTTGGTGAAAGCCCTAACTTTCACTAAGCAACATTATGACTGACCAAGATGTTACAATATATGCCATATGCCGATTAGAATGGAACGAACGTCAATCCTAATAGCATGAATATACCGAGTACAATATATACGATAAATGTATATCCAACGAAGTCTTTAAATTCTAAGCCCGCTACAGCAATGAATGGAACGGCAAAGAATGGTTGAATCAATGCTACCCAGTCACAACCAAACATGTAAGCAATAACTGTTTTAGCATCTGGAACACCTAGCGCTTGGCCTGCAGGGATCAAGAATGGGGCTTCAATAGCCCATTTACTACCGCCAGAAGGAATGAAATAACCGATTACATTACTCAAAATAGCCGCAATAGCTGGGAAGGATTCGGGAGTGCTGAAACTAATAATCCATTGTGCAAAAATATCTACTAAACCACTATATTTCATAATCCCAAAAATACCGGCATAGAACGGGAACTGAATAATAACACCCCAAGATGCTGGCGTTGCTGCTTTAACACCTTTCAAAAATTTGGCTGGTGTTTTATAAAGGAACATAATAAGCAACAAGAACATAAAGTTCAAAACGTTGATATCAAGAGATTTTCCTAACGCCACAAAGTGATAGAAAAGATATACTGCAAACATGATAACTACAATATACGTACACCAAGGAGTATGTGTCATCCATTGACTTGGTGTTTTAATTTCAATCGAATCATCTGCATCAACCACTGCTGGTTGCATAAGATCAGGTCTCAAGTCTGCCATCGTTTTAATATTTTTGTTGGATGGAATGACCACTGTAAACATGAACATAATGATAATAACTGACGCTATAGTAAGAATTAAGTTATAGCTACTAAAGATAGTTTGGCTAACAGGGATAACACCCATTTCTTTCACCATAAAGTGATCTGGTGTAGCTACTAATAATGGTGCAGATCCAGATAACCCCATATGCCAAATAAAGAACATTGTCCACGTAGCACCACATAGTACTCGATAATCGACTTGAATACCTTTGTTATGTGCTTGGATGGCTAGTTCTTTTGTTACAAGTGCTGCAAATACAAGACCAAATCCCCAGTTAAGATAATAGGCAATGCCTGATAATACCATGCCCCACACATATACTTGTGTTACGGATGTTGGTTTACTACACAATTTAACTAATAATTTCTGACATAAAGGTGTAGTAGCCAATGCATATCCAGTGACAACAATTAGTACCATTTGCATTGCGAAGGTTAACAAAGACCAAAAGCCTTTTCCCCAATCTTGTACCAACTTGTAAGGACCTTCATCTGTGAATATGAGCGCTAATCCATAAGCAAGAACAGTCAACACTAATGCAATTACATAAGAATCAGGCACCCACTTTTCAGCAAATATTGTAAAGTGGTCCGTTAATCGTTTTTTTTCGTTAACTTCTGTCATTACAATCGCCTCCTAAATGTATTAATACATTATCAAATGTAAGCTCTTTCTAACTCACCACCTTCCTTAAAAAGGTTTACGTATAATCATGTATTTACTACAATCAAACACCTTAACTTAACAATATATCAAATGCTATTTAATGAAACTTTGCAATCCTGTTTTATAAATCTAAGATATGCAATTTTACTCAGAATGTTAAATACATTAAACTCATTATTTCTATAACCTAAAGTTATATGTTTGACTAAAATTCTCTATTTACCAATCATTTAGGGCATCTTGTAAATCGCACATTTTTGACATCATTCTTCAATACTACAAAGGTTCAAAATTCGAGATGTATGTATATGAAATTTGTAGTATAATTTATCTATAAATACTGAAAAAATAATCTTTATTAAAATAAACAAATCTACATCGAAGCAAGTGAATCTATATCGAAATAAATAAATCTATATTCTTTTATTTTTAACGCTAGTACCATAAATATTTCCCCATAAATTCTCACTATCAATGCAACATAGATATAAGTATTATCTTCTTTTAAGAAGTTCGTACTAACTATATGTTATTTAAGGAGTTAACAATGGATGTAAAACACTTAGAGTACTTTATCACAATTGTGGAAAGCCGTTTTAATATATCGAAAGCGGCTGAAGCGTTATATATTTCTCAACCAGCACTCACTAAATATATTAAAGAGTTTGAATCTGCAGAACATGTCCAACTATTCATTAGATACAAAGGTCGTCTCGTTGACTTAACACCGGCAGGCCATCTGTTCTATGACAAAGCCAAAGATGTAGTAAAACAATATCATAAACTAATGGATCAACTGCACCAGCCGCAAGGTCTTATTCGTGGTACAGTCCGTCTAGGGATTCCATCACTAGTTCTTACGTCCTTATGTCTCACCATTATCCCTAAGTTCATCAAAGAAAATCCTAACATCAATTTAAAAATCACTGTAGATGGAGCCCAAAAATTACAAGAGCTCCTATTGCTACAGGAAATTGATTTAGCATTTTTAATTGAACCTATTACGCATCCAAACTTAGCACATACGAATATTTATACTGATCAAGTAGCAGCTGTATTTAATTCTAATCACCGCTTAGCACAAGCTACTAAACCACTCAGCTACAAAGATTTGGAGCACGAAAAACTATGCATCTTTGATGAATCATTTTTACTGCATAATCAAATCATTAAGAACTTTCATCTCGCCGGAATTACGCCAAATATCTTTTTTAAATCAAAAGAATGGGATTTATTAGCCAGCCTCTGTGAGGAAATGGATACCGTAGCGTTATTACCGCATCCTATTGTAAAATTTTGTGATAAAAATGCTACGCTCCCTAATCCATCTGGTCAAGGCTATCAACGTGGAACCATTGTATCAAGACCCCTGGACCCTAAATTTCTTTGGACTATAACATTAGCGAAAATTAATAATGTATACCATAATGAAAGTATCAACTTAACGGAGCAGTACTTCATAAAACATTTCCAATCCAATTAATGCAATCTCACATTCACATAAAGTTATATATTTTATAAGAAACAGATACTTCTCCAAAATATCATCAAATGCTAGACTAAAAATAAATTAATACTTTATCGATTTTATTAATTTCTATTAAGGAGAGACTTTTATGACACAGTACAATTCCGTAACACAAGAAATTATTGAACAAATCGTAGCGGCTATCGGCGCTGAAAATGTGTACACTGACGAAGTAAAAAAAGAGCCCTATTCCCATGATGAATTAGTTGGTAAAAAATACAACAAAATTCCTGAACTCGTTGTATTACCTACGACTCCAGAACAAGTAGCGGCGGTTGTAAAAATTGCTAATGAACACACAATTCCAGTCATCGCTCGTGGCGCAGGTACTGCATTTACAAGTGCTTCTGTAGCATTATTCGGTGGTATTGTTATTTCCACTGAACGCATGAATCAAATCCTTGAAATCGACGAAGAAAATATGTTTATGGTAGTGGAACCAGGTGCTACTACAGCCACAGTACAAAAAGCGGCCAATGAAAAAGGCTTCTTGTATGCTGGCGATCCATGTTCCGGTGACAGCTCCTTTATCGGTGGTAATATCGGTACTAATGCAGGTGGTAACAAAGCCGTTAAATATGGCACAACTCGCCAACAAGTAGCCGGCGTTGAAATCGTTACTGCTGAAGGTGACATCGTAACATTAGGGGGTAAACTCAAAAAAGATTCCTCCGGATACAATTTATTCCACTTAATCATCGGCTCTGAAGGTACATTGGGTATCGTTACTAAATGTTATCTTCGTCTAGTGCCATTACCTGAATCTCAAATGGACGTATTAGCTGTATTCCCATCCTTGAAAACAGCTATTGAAGTAGTACCTAAAATCATGAGTGCTGGCGTAAATCCAGTATGCGTAGAGTTTATGGATAATGGCTCCGTTCGCAACTGTGAAGCCTACCTCAATGAATCCCTTCCTGACTCTGAAAATGGTAACTACATCATCGTATCCATCGAAGGGGATAACGAAGAATTACTAGAAGAACAATTGGGTACTATTGATGAAATTTGTACTGAAAATGGTGCATCTAGCGTATTAATTGCAGATCCTGAACGTATTTGGAAGGCTCGTAAAATCTATGCCGAAGCTGACCGTGCTATTAGTATTGTAACGTCCATGGAAGATATTGTAGTACCGACTACTCATATTCCAGAAACTATTGAAACCATTGCCGAATTAGGTGAAAAATATGGCTTGACCATTCACTGTGCAGGCCATGCTGGTGACGGCAACATCCATGCGAACATCTTGAAAAAAGATTTATCCGATGAAGAATGGGATGAAAAATTACATGCTATCCAAGAAGAAATTTACGCTAAAGTATATGAATTAGGCGGTAAACTATCTGGTGAACATGGTATTGGCTATAAACGTAAAGCCGTATTGGCACAATATACAAATCCTGTAGAAATTAAATTGATGCAGGCTGTTAAAAAAGCATTGGATCCAAAAAATATCTTGAATCCTGGTAAAGTAATCGACGTTGAGTAAATTTGTCTAATACATATTTATATAGATAAATTGATGCCAACAGAGGCAGGAATACAACCTCCCTTTATAGAATTTAAAGATATAGGATGAAATATATTAGAGTATTTGAATGGAGTGACAGCGATGCCGAAAATTATTGTTTGTTATAAATGGGTTGTGGATGAACAAGATATCCGCGTGAATCAAGGAACGCAAGAATTAGACTTTAGTCGTACGAAAAAGAAAATCTCCGATTACGATAAAAATGCTATCGAAATCGGTACTCAAATTTGGGAGAAAAACGAAGGCTCTACATTAGTAGCTGTATCCTATGGTGATGGAGATGTAAAAAGCTCCCTTAAAGATGCCTTATCTCGTGGACCAGAAGAAGCGTTCTGGATCAATGATGACAATGCTGCGCAAGCTGATTCCTATGTAACAGCGAATGCCGTAGCCGCTGCTATTAAAAAAATTGGTGACTTTGACATGGTACTCTGTGCAGATGGTTCCTCTGACGTAGGCAACCAACAATTTGCTAACCGTGTAGCTGCCTTATTAGATGTGCCAGCGATTACAGCTACTGCTGAATTAACGGTAGAGGGTACGACTATCACTGCTAAACGTCGTTTAGGCGACCAATTTGAAACTGTATCTGTAGCTGGTCCAGCCGTATATAGCGTACTTCCAGAAGTAGCAACTCCACGCTTCCCTTCCATTAAACAATTAATGGGGGCTAAGAAAAAACCTCAAACTGAATTCTCTGTAGCCGATCTTGGCCTTGATGCAACTCAAACTACACCTAAAACTACAGTATCTGCCGTAAAAGGGTATACTATGGTTCGTAAAAACATCGTATTTAACGAAGGTGAAGTGGCTGATCAAGTTAAACAATTGGCAGATGCCTTGGCAAAAGAAGGCTTGTTATAAGCGATAGAAAAGGAGAATATACAGATGGCTAATATTTGGGTTTATAGTGAAGATGTATCCTTAGCAAAAGAGCTAGTCACTGCTGCCAAACAATTGGGTGGTGAAGTAGGCGCTATTGCTATTACTGAAGAAGTGGCTAATGGCGTAGCTGCCACTGGTATTAATAAAGTTGTATACCTAAAAGGCGAAGCAACTTGGGCGGAAGCCTATGGTAAAGAAATCGCTGCAGTTCTTACAGAAGAAGGCGCACAAGTAGTTCTTGTAGGCGCTACCCCAAAAGGACGCGCAGTGGCAGCAGAAGTATCTGCCTTAATGGGCACAGGCCTTGTAAGTGATGCTGGCAACTTGGCTATCGCCGGTGACACACTCGAAGTAGAGCGCTTCATCTATGGTGGTTTAGCGGTATCTCATGAAGCAGTAGCGTTCCCTGCATTTGCTACTGTACCAGCTCGTTCTAATGATCCAGCTGCTGATGGTGCAGCCACAGCTGTGACTGTAAAAGAAGTAGCCGTAGCTAACACAGTAACAGTTGTATCCGTTGAATCTGCTAATAAAGGTGGCGTAGACCTTAACAAAGCAGATAAAGTAGTAGGCTTTGGCCGTGGTGTAGAAGGCGAAGAAGGCTTGGCAACGATGAATGCCTTAGCCGATGTTCTCGGTGCAGAAGTAGGTTGTACTCGTCCAATCGCGGAAGAAGCGAAATTGCTTCCTGTAGAACGCTACATCGGTATTTCCGGTAAACAATTAAAAGGTTCCTTATACATTGGCGTTGGTACATCTGGTCAAGTACAACACGTAGCTGGTATCCGTGATGTAAAAACAGTAGTAGCTATTAACTCCGATGAAAATGCACCAATTATGGCTGCCGCAGACTATGCCATCGTTGGTGATTACAAAACAATCGTACCTGCATTAGCAGATGCAATTAAAGCTGCAAAATAAATAATCGTTCAAGTGATGATACAAAAACTCTCATGGTAGGTATGATTTCCAAATAGTGAAAGCTTCGTATCACTGTGAGAGTTTTTATTTAACTTCAGAAAGGTGTGAACCCTATGGATGAAGAAAGATTTGATGCCATAGTCGTTGGTGCAGGTCTTGCAGGTTGTGCCGCAGCATATAAAATGGTACAAGAAGGTCTTGAGGTTTTATTAATTGAGCGCGGTAACTATGCGGGCGCTAAGAATATGACGGGTGGTCGTATTTATACGCATAGCTTGGAAAAATTAATTCCAGATTTCCGTGAAATAGCACCATTAGAGCGGAAAGTAACAAAAGAAAAAATCTCTATCATCTCGGATAACCAAGCCACTACTATCGAATACGCCTCCAACGATTACAAAGAAAATGAAGAATCTTATACAATCCTTCGTGGCCGTTTTGATCAGTGGCTCGCTGAACAAGTAGAGGAAGCCGGTGGCATGGTAGTAGCCGGTGTGCAAGCAGACGAATTAATTCTAGAGGATGGTAAGGTCGTAGGTGTAAAAGTTGGCGAAGACGATATGTATGGTAATGTCGTAGTTATCGCTGATGGCGTTAACTCTATGCTTGCTGAAAAAGCAGGTTTCCGTAAACCTGTCACTCCTGAACAGATGGCTGTAGGTGCTAAAGATGTATATGAACTTTCACCAGAATTAATTGAAGCTCGTTTCGGCCAATCCGAGGGCGAAGGTACTGCTTGGTTATCTATGGGCGATGTGACTCGTGGTCTCATGGGTGGCGGTTTCATCTATACAAATAAAGAAAGTATTTCTGTAGGTATGGTTGTGAGTCTTGCTCATATAGGTCAATCCGATAAAAATATCGAAGAAATGATGAATGATTTCGTAGCAACGCCTGCTATTGCCCCTCTATTAAAAGATGCAAAATTAGTGGAACGTAGTGGTCATGTAGTTCCCGAAGCAGGTTTTGGCGGTGTATCTAATTTAAGTGGCGATGGCTATGTTATCGTTGGTGATGCAGCGGGATTATGTATGAATCTGGGATATACTGTGCGCGGTATGGACCTTGCTATTGAATCCGGCATTCATGCAGCTCAAACAATTATCGAAGCCAAAGCTGCGGAAGATTACTCTGCAGCAGCTCTTAAAAAATACGATGATCGTGTATTAAATAGTCCGTCCATCGGTGGTGACATGAAACTAACTGCGAAGTTCCCTGAATTTATGGAAACTGACCGCATTTTCAAAGAATATCCTCAAATGGTAAACGGCATTATGCACGATGTATTTAGAGTCAATGACCAAGGGGCCGAACCAATTATGAAGAAAATGATGCGCCGCGTGAAAAAAGTGGGCATTATTAATCTTGCCAAAGATGGCTGGAAAGGGGTGCATTCTCTATGATGACAATAGAAGCAAAATTAGCAACCACACGTTTCAACGTGGATGAAGATAATGCACATATCGAAGTTGACCCTAACTATCCAGATATGGCTGAAAAAATGAAATTGGTCAATGCCTGCCCTGCTCGCTTGTACCGTTTGCAAGACGATGGTTCCTTAACCTTTGACTATGCTGGGTGCTTAGAATGTGGTACATGTCGCATTCTATCCCTAGGTAAAGTTGTAAAAAAATGGGAATACCCTCGTGATACACAAGGTGTAGAATTCCGCGAAGGTTAACTCACTGAGCAGACTAATATCATATGTAATTAAAATAAAAAGCTGAGGTAACTCCAAATTTGGAAGTACCTCAGCTTTTTAGGTTTCATAATACCTGTTGGGTAACCTCAACATGTATTATAGAACCTTTTCTGTATACTGATTCTATATCTCTATACGCTTATTATAATACTATTTTATATTATTTTTCTGCTGTAGCTATGGCTTCTGCTTTTTTCACTTCAATGTATTTGACCATACCATCGACTGCTTTTTTAGCCTCTCTCATAGCTAATACTACTGTAGCTGGTTTATGCACAACATCCCCGCCAGCGAATACGCCTTCACGGCTAGTCATACCATATGGTTCTTCTACTGTTACGATGTAACCGCTATCGTTAACTTCAATGTTATTGCCTTTACCAGTTAAACGAGTTTGAGGTTTATGACCTGCCGCTAAAATAATTTTATCAGCTTCTAGTTCAGCAAATTCACCGATATTTTCGATACCAGTACCATCTTCTGTTAATTTTGTCAGTTCATAACGAAGACCTGTTACTTTATCTTCCCCAATACATGCCACTGGTGATGCAAAGAATTGGAATTCAACACCTTCTGCTAAAGCTTCTTCGTATTCAGATTTTAGTGCAGGCATTTGTTCTTGCCCACGACGATATACGACTGTAACAGATTTTGCACCTAAACGAACACAAGTACGCGCCGCATCCATCGCCACATTACCAGCGCCGATAACAACAACACGATCCCCTGCATCTACAGGAATATCGCGTTTCACAAGCTCACGATTATCTACCAATTGAACATTCGTCAACAAATGCATCGCCTGGAATACACCATCAATAGTATCGTTTTCCATGTGAACATGTTGTGGAATATGCGTACCAGTACCAATAAATACAGCATCAAAGCCATCGGCAAATAAATCATCAATAGTTTTATCTACACCGATATATGTATTACATACAAATGTTACGCCTAAACCTTCCAAACGAGCTACTTCGCGACGAACAACAGATTTGCTCAAACGGAAATCAGGAATACCGAATGTTAAAATACCACCCGGTTCACTTTGCCCTTCAAACACGGTAACTGCATAGCCCAATTTAGCCGCATCCCCAGCCACACTAAGACCTGCCGGGCCAGAGCCGATAACGGCAATGCGTCCATTGTCTTGTTTGATTTTTTTAGGTTTGCGTAGATCGTTGATACTTTCAAAATCAGCAGCAAATCGTTCCAATTTGCCAATATTGATTGGTGGCTTTTTCATGCGATTCATGATACAGTTGCCTTCGCATTGAGTTTCACGAGGACATACACGACCACAGATAGATGGTAAATTTGTGCGCTCTGCCAAAATTTCATTGGCCACACCAAAGTTTCCTTGCGCGATGGCATGGATAAAACGAGGAATTTGATTATCTATAGGACATCCAGTTTGACACAAAGGTTTAGGGCAATTCAAACAACGCTTCGCCTCTAATAATGCCTCTTCCATTGTATAATCTTGGTCAAAATGTAATGGCTTTAATTCGTTACTCATGGCACATGCCTCCCTTAAATACACTGATACTTTCAATTCCTAGGGCCCAACCTCATAGGCCTTTAGTAAATGCACTAGTCATGTTGCAGTATCCAATTACCCTCATGAGGTGATTATATCGTGCATATTTATCTAAATATAATATTACGGTGCAAATGCCTGTCCGTCAAGGTAATATATCAACTTTCAACATAATAAATAAGAGTTATAACAAAGCATACATTCTTGCTTCGTTATAACTCTTATTGTATTCCTATGGGATTCTATCGGAACATGCTCTTATAGATGTCCGCAATTTCTTCTAATGTGCAGTCACGAGGATTACCTGGTGTACAAGCATCATTGAAAGCAGATTCTGCGAGGAATGGAATATCTTCTTCTTTAGCTAAACCCTAAAGGGCATATTGTCTACTTGCCACCCTTAAAAGGGTCCTCATATTCTTTAATACTAATTTTATCCGACATCTTGTCATGTATTTCCTGCTCAGTGATATACTTTTTAATTGTAGCCTCATTTAGTCCTACTGTTGATACATAATATCCCTCAGCCCAAAAGTGTCTATTTCCATATTTATACTTTAAATTGGCATGCTTATCAAATATCATCAGAGCACTTTTACCCTTCAAATATCCCATAAAACTCGACACTGATATTTTTGGTGGAATCGTCACTAACATATGAACATGGTCGATCATTAGATGTCCTTCAATTATAGTAACTCCTTTGTATTCACATAACCATCTCGTGTGCGCTAGGCCTTGAAAAAGCAATTGAAATGCTATGCCAGTACCCAACCTTATTCCTCGTAGTTTACCTTTTCCTTTAGGAATGTGCCTGCCTTGAGTTCATCAAAAGCATGGTATACCTCTTCATTCGTATTCATAACGATTGGACCGCCCCAGGATACTGGTTCGTTAATCGCTTCGGAACTAATGAACAATACTTGGGCGAATTCGCCTTGATTGTTCAATTTCACCACATCACCCGCGCTGAGTTTAGCAGCTGTTTTTTCTGGAACCACCGTATTTCCGACCTTCACGGTGCCACGCAATGTAAAGATCATAACGGATTTATGAGACGGTGTATCGATGAGTACGTCGCCCTCTTGTTCGAGGTGGATATCGTAGTAATCAAGCGGCAAATATTGCCCTTTGAAACCCATATGGCCATCGTATTGGCCAGCAAGCAAACGAAGTTTACCCAAGCCATTTGGCAACGCGATGTCCTCGATGTCATTATTTTTAATACTATGGTAAGCAGGTTTTGCCATTTTATCTTTCTTAGGCAAGTTCAACCATAATTGAACACCTAACATTTTAGGCGCTTCTGGCACAAGTTCTTCATGCATGATGCCAGATCCTGCTGTCATCCATTGCACTTCACCGTCAGCGATAGTGTCCTCGTGCCCCATACTGTCACGGTGCATCATTTTACCATGGTATACATAACTGATAGTTTCAATGCCACGATGTGGGT
The DNA here is from genome assembly GCF_032970865.1 of Veillonella absiana. Classification (NCBI taxonomy): domain Bacteria; kingdom Bacillati; phylum Bacillota; class Negativicutes; order Veillonellales; family Veillonellaceae; genus Veillonella; species Veillonella absiana. Next base: position 177,733 of record NZ_JAWJZB010000002.1, read on the forward strand.
GCATCGGGAACCCTGCAGTGTAATCCGCAGGATTATCGCTGTCAAAGGAATCAAGCATCAAAATTGGGTTGTATTTATCTACTGTGCCGCCACCCAACACGCGCACCAAGTGCACGCCAGCACCGTCAATGGTGTTGAACCCTTGCACTTGTTCAATTACGGAACGTTCTTGTTTATTCATGGTCTGTACCTTCTTGTTTTCTAAACTTTTGTAATAACTTAAATAACACTTGTTTTTCCTCTTGAGACCAACATGTCATCTTGTTGTGAATCATCGATTCGTTGAGAGGAAACACCTTATCCATCAACGCATGGCCTTCTGGTGTCGCGGTAATATAAAAACGACGTTTATCCGTCGGATCTTGCTCGCGAACGACGAGGCCACGCTTTTCCAAATTCTTGATAATCACCGGCATCGTGCCTGTGGTACTCAAAATCTTGCGCTGAATTTCACCAATGGACAATGTGCCCTTATGCACCACCGCCTCTAATACGGCAAATTGGCTGAGCGTTAAATCATGAGCCGTCATAATTCGACTCGTTTCACTGGCAAAGGTATTCGACGTTCGGGATAACCCAATCAAGAGACTCAAATCTAAATCCTTCATCCTAATATCCTCCTACACACACTATATATACACTATATTTGATCATCATTAAAATATCTTTAATTCGAGATATCTTATTCATATAATATCGTGAACTCGAGATATTGTCAAATGTTCTGCTATAGATTCTAGGTAACATTATTGTCTATTTCAAACCTCTTTTCAAAAGGCGTCTTATAGCCATTATAGCTATGAGGCCTATTATGGTTATACCATAAATGCGCAAACTTAGAAATATCTGCTTGTAAATGTTCAGTACTAAAATACTGATTAGTATTAATCAATTCAGTCTTTAATGTATTAAAATATCGTTCCATTGGGGCATTATCACTGCCTGATATTGCACATCTAGCTGGTCATCGTGATACGGAAATGCTCATTAAGGTCTACCACCCATCCACTCATGGATATGACTGCTTGTACCTTAGCCTTAAACAACCTGTATAACCTAAATGAGCCTAGATTCATTTCATACTAGGGTTGCACCAAAGTTGCACCAGGGTTGCATAAAAGTTGCAGAAAATATTGCAAAAAAAAAAATGCAACCCAAGACACTGGGTTGCACAATTCTATTAGCCAGCATGTTTAACATCCAGGTTTTATCTGGCTTAACACGGCTTAGCTATTAAGTTTTTTATGGTGCGCCTAGCCGGAATCGAACCAGCGACACGCAGTTTAGGAAACTGCTGCTCTATCCTACTGAGCTATAGACGCATGTACAATATTGTAATTTGTTGGTACCAATAAATATGTAACAAAATAAGGTTTACCAACATAGACTATGTAATAGTATTATGTGTAATGATATTACGCAGAATACACATCACTTAACGTATAAATATATTATATATGGTATTAATTCAAAAAAACAACCATCCTCAACGAGAATGGTTGTTTTAATATTAAAATTAATACGGTCCGATACAGCTCGATTATAGCTTTCAGAACAAGTTATGCTGGGCGACTCCAGTCAACTTGTACATCAATAGCTTCCCACATACGTGTAAGGGCTAATTTAAAGTTTTCCAAAGATTCTAATGGTTGTACTTCAAGAGTTTCATACGTATCAAGGCCTACTGCATTATCAATAGTATGTAGTTGATTTAAATAGACCAACACTTTATCTGCCCATTCTTGTTCTGGAAGATCTACATTTACTGTTTTTGTATCTGTGTCATAGGATAAAAATCCATTTTTATTAATGCCATAATGAATGGCTACACGGAACATGCTCATTCTATGTTACCTCACTCCTGGTTGCTTAACCCAATCTTACATACATATATAAATATTGTATCACGAATTACAGCGTTTCACTATCTATAATTGTACTTATGTATCCGTAGCCTCCTCCGTCGCCTTTCGTGCATCCGTCGGATAATGCTCCCCAATGCCACTTTGATGGCGTTTCCAGAGGGCTCCACTCATGATGGCAGTATCGCCAAATTTGGATTGTAGGTCATCAAGCACCTCAGATAGGCGTTCTTGAGACGCATCAGTTTCGGCCGTGAATAGGGAGTCTTGGAATAGCGGATCTTCATCAACGCCGCTGACAGTGATACCCATGAGGCGGATCGGCTTCGTAATGTCTAATTTATCGAATAGGATACGCGCCGTTTTGTAAATAATATGCTCATTATCGGTATTCGTATCTAATTTTTTCTGCCGCGAAATGGTAGAGAAATCAGAAAAACGAATCTTGATAGAAATCGTATGGCCCGTGAGGCCTTTTTTTCGTAGTCGTTTTGCCACGCGATTCGCAAAATAGCGCAGTTCCAAGTCGATAACCTCAGGATCAGTGATATCCTCTCCGTAGGTTTCTTCATTGCCCACGGATTGAATTTTACGATCTGGTTCCACAGGGCGATTATCGATACCATTGGCGAGTTCCCAGATACGTCGTGCCTGATTGCCACAAACGGGGATTAATGGTCGTTCATCAGCGAGTTCTTGAATATCCCCGATTTTGTGAAAGCCCGCCTCTTTAAATCGTTTCTCCGATTGTTTCCCAATCCCCCAAATCCGTTTGATAGGTAAATTCTTAAGGACTTCCTGTTCCTTACCATAGGGAATGACCACAAGACCATCCGGCTTATCTAAATCAGACGCTAATTTAGCAAGAAATTTATTTGGTGCCAGCCCCGCAGAGATGATGAGACCGGTTTCCTCAAATACACGCTTCTTAATGGCTTGTCCTAGCTGATAGGGCCCAGGATACAATGTAGACATTCCTGTTACCTCTAAAAAGGCCTCATCTAAGGATAAAGGTTCTATGATAGGTGTAAACTCGCGCATCACATCATGAATAACATTAGAAATCTCTTTATATCGTTCAAAACGAGGCCACACATAGATACCATCTGGGCAGAGTTGTTTGGCTTTCACCAAAGGCATGGCGGAATGAACACCAAATTTGCGCGCCTCGTAGGAGGCCGTCGCAACCACCCCACGTGCAGAAAGACCACCCACGATAACGGGGTGGCCTCTATATTCAGGATGATCCAGTTGTTCCACAGATGCGAAAAATGCATCCATATCAACATGCATAATCCAACGTCTCATGTATTAAGCCTCAGCTTGTTGGTGTTCGTCAAGACGACAGTATTTAATTTGCGCACAAATACATTCGTCCTTCGTTTTGTACAATTGAGGGATGATATCAAGAATAAATTCAAATGTATCTGCATTGATAGAATAGCGAGTCCACAAACCACTACGTTGAGAATTTACCACGCCCGCATCAATTAAAATTTTCATGTGGTAACTCAATGTAGATTGAGATAAATTAAAGCTCGCTAAAATGTCCGCTGCACATAATTCATTGCAGGACAACATATCGATAATATGCAAACGAGTTTCATCGCTAAGTGCTTTGAAAATACTTGCTAAACGTTCATATGAAATGTCTGCCATAATAATCTAACTCCTCTATTCTAAGTAGTGTTTTGCCCACTAACTACACTAAATCCTCTGTAATATGTATATTATATACTAAAACTCCAAGTAAATCTATTTTTTTCTTTCTAGTTAGTATGTTCATGAATTTTTATGTATATCTATATTATTAAATATGCAAGATAAATCTCTGCTCAATGATAAAACAATATAATCTATGGCATCATAAAAACATATGATATTATGGTAAAAATAGCTATTTTTTCTATATTTCCTTAACTAATCTAATAGATAACAATTGAAGTCTCAGAAAAAAAATGCCTCATGCACTATGCATTAAATCGCATAAAATTACATGAGGCATTATTGCATTTTCTATAGATTTGACTGTATTTTGACAATTAACTATCGATGGTTCGTGTGCGCTACTATCATCCGATAACACCGAAATGCACAAAACACCGTATCGAGGTAATGGGTACTATCAAATTATTTGAAAGCTTCTACCAAGTTAATTGTTTGAGCGCGGTTAGGACCAACGGATACAATACCCAAAGGTACACCAGTTACTTCTGCAATGCGTTCTACGTATTTACGAGCTGCTTCTGGAAGTTCTTCGTATGTACGGATACCAGAGATATCTGTTTTCCAACCAGGCAATATTTCGTAAACAGGAACACAAGCTTCCAAATCTTTAAGGCTTGCAGGGAACCCTTCTACGCGTTTGCCATTCAATTCGTAACCAACGCAGATTTTTAATTCTTCAAAGGAATCAAGAATATCCAAACGTGTGATTGCCAAGTAATCCAAGCTATTAAGGTTAGCAGCATAGGATACAACAACAAGATCCAACCAACCACAACGACGAGGACGGCCAGTAACAGTACCAAATTCATGGCCTAGATTACGAAGGTTATCGCCTACTTCGTTCAATTGTTCAGTAGGGAATGGGCCCGCACCTACACGAGTTGCGTAAGCTTTTACAACGCCGAAAATATTTTTCAAATAGTTAGGGCCTACACCAGCACCTGTGGATGCACCACCAGCAATTGGATGTGAGCTCGTAACGAATGGATATGTACCATGATCAAGGTCAAGCATAGTTGCTTGCGCACCTTCGAACAATACTTTTTTGCCTTCTTTGATGGCTTTCATAACGGATACGTTTGTATCAGTTACGTGGGATTTCAACGCTTCAGCATAGCCGATATAATCAGCCAAGATTTGATCGTAATCAACGCCTTCAGCACCGTATACGTTGCGCAGAACTTTATTTTTGAATTCTACATTGTATGCTAATTTTTCTTTGAACAACTCGATGTCGTACAAATCGCATACACGAATGCCAACACGGTTGATTTTGTCTGCGTAACAAGGACCGATACCGTTTTTAGTAGTACCGATTTTAGCATCGCCTTTGGATGCTTCTTCAGCTTCGTCAAGGGCGATATGATATGGCATAATCACATGTGAACGGTCAGAAATTTGCAAGGAATCTGCAGATTTACCTTCTTTTTTAAGGTTCTCAATTTCCCCAAGCAACACCTTTGGATCGATAACAACGCCAGTACCGATGATATTAGATTTATTGTCGTATAAAATACCGCTTGGTAATAAACGTAATGCGAACGCTTTGTCGTCTACTACTACAGTATGGCCTGCATTATTACCGCCTTGGCTACGAACTACGACGTCCGCCGCTTCTGCTAAACAGTCAACGATTTTACCTTTACCTTCGTCACCCCATTGTGTGCCGATTACCATACTAGTTGCCATGAATGTATCCTCCATGTGATTTATAAACATTCTGAAAGTTTTAATAGCCTTCGTTCACAACAATCTGAACGATAACCACTAATTATTATACACCAAATAACCATGTAATGGTATCTAATAAATGTAATTTTTTAAATGCAATTTGCATATTTAATGTAGGTCTTACACTGATGCGAAAAACCTAGCATATTGAATAGCAAATTGGCTACCAAAAAATGATTACCAACAGCTAGCTCTTGCATAAAAAAGCGCCCCCTAAAGGGCGCTTTCACAGATTCTATGATATTATAAACCGAAACGACCCATGATGGTATCAACGTGTTTCAACAACGCGAATGGATCGAAGCAAGCGTCGATTTCCTCAGCAGTCATAAATTTTGCGATATCAGCGTCAGATTTCAAACCTTCAGCGAAATCTTTACCTTCTAGCCAACGAGCCATGGCATGACGTTGTACCCAACGGTATGCTTCGTCACGAACAGCACCTTTTTCAACAAGATTTGTCAAGATAGTTTGGCTAAAGCAAAGGCCGCCAGTCAAATTCAAGTTTTTCATCATATTTTCAGGATACACTAACAATTTATCGATAGTACGAGTTGTTAAATGTAACATGTAATCCAATATGATCGTTGCATCAGGAAGGATAACGCGTTCTACAGAACTGTGAGAAATGTCGCGTTCATGCCATAAAGCTTGGTCTTCAAAAGCTGCTTGCGCATGGCCACGCAACACGCGAGCCAAACCACAAATACGTTCACAAGTAATAGGATTACGTTTGTGAGGCATAGCGGAGGAACCTTTTTGTTTAGGGCTGAAATACTCTTCTGCTTCGCGCACTTCTGTACGTTGCAAATGACGAATTTCAAGAGCGATGCGGTCCAAAGTACCACCGATAACAGCGATTGTGGACACGAATTGCGCATGACGGTCACGTTGTACAACTTGTGTGGCGATTTTAACTGGTTCCAAACCAAGTTTTTCACACACGTATTGTTCAACAAATGGATCGATGTTGGAGTATGTACCAACGGCGCCAGATACTTTGCCCACAGCCACGTTTTTACGAGCTTGTTCCAAACGTTCGATATCGCGTTCGATTTCTGCCATCCACAAGCATAATTTCAAACCAAATGTGATAGGTTCCCCATGGATACCATGAGTACGACCAATCATAGGTGTATTTTTGAATTCAATAGCGCGACGACGAAGAACGTCATGGAATTTTCTCAAGCCTTCCAATAAAATGTCGCAAGATTGTTTCATCAAGTAACCCAATGCAGTATCTTTTACGTCAGTGGATGTTAAACCAAGATGGATGTATTTCGCTGCCTCTGGGCCTACATATTCGCCTACAGCAGTAACGAAGGAAATGATATCATGATTCGTTTCCTTTTCGATTTCGTGAATACGTTCTACGTCAAAATTGGCTTTTTCGCGAATTGCTCTCGCTGCTTCCTTTGGAATGTTCCCCAATTCAGCTTGTGCCTCAGATGCAAGAATTTCTACCAATAACATGGTATCGAACTCGTTGCGTTCGCTCCAAATATGGCCGATTTCTTCGCGTGTATAACGTGCAATCATGTGTAATCTCCTTTGTAATGGTGAAAATTATGAATTTCATTGTTCTACGGTCCGTCATGATTAGCCTTTCACAAGATGAAAGCCCCCTGGCATTCTCCTTGACAAAAAGCAACAACTAACAAACTCTTGTACAATTCATTTTACCATATGCATGGAATGTGTTCAACGCAGAACCACTTATTTTACGAACAATAAACACATTAGTATTTTTAATGTTCGGAATTTTTACGATAGGCTTGCTTTATGATTATACTTATTTATATTCTTCTACGCACTTATAGCCTTACACCACCAAGAGTCAGCTATACTAGCATTAAAGGATAGCGATTAGTCAGTGCGAAGCCCTCGTCAAATATGATATACTATATCTGTTAACTATTAGACATGCTATATCTGTGAAACTATTAGATATACTATATCCGTTAAACTATTAGATATACTAACATCAGTGGCACACTCGTCCCATAGTCATATATAACTTTCACCTAGGAGGCCCATTATGGCGCAAAAAAAACGTAAACCTGTACTAGCAAAACAACCAGAATCTACCACTAGCACGCGTCTATTACAACTCATGTTTCTAGCAAGTTATATCGCTCTAGGTTATCTATTTTTTATCGATGGCGATTTACCCATTATAGGCGGTATTATCATCCTAGATTTCATCATCAGCATTGGCTATGGGGTATCACAAAGAAAACATATCCTCACGAGTACCACAGCACAATATAACATACGTATGATTCTATCATTCCTAATTACGCTCATTACCACAACATTTTACGCCCTCGCTCTCGTGCGCTCTGATCAAACATCAGTAAGCATGAAAACCATGCTTGTCATCGTTGGTGCTTGCGTATATTTAGCGGTTTTATCTAGTTCAAAAGGTATCATTCAACAATACGTGGAACGAGAACAATAAAAACAATAAAAATACATGGCCCCGTAGTTTAAACTACGGGGCCCATTTTTTCGTCAATGATTTTACAATTTTTCTTAAAAGAATCCCGGTATCAACGCTGATTTAATGGCACGTTTTGCTATGCTTTTTGCACCTTTTTTAGCTTTATTCTTAGCATATCGCTCTGCTTTGCTACCTTTATTTTTCTTGTTGATTTCTTTCTTCAACGCTTTTGCTTCTTTATCGATGGCCTTACGCTCTTCTTTAGACAAGGACTTATCTTTTTTACGTTTTTGCAATTCCTTGTATTTCTGTTTCATCTCTTTTTTTGTGAGCTTTTTAGGCTTCTCTTGTTTTACCTTTTTAGAGTCCTTTTTATTATCCTTTTTAATTTCTTCACGACGGTTCTCTACACGATTATTATCACCATTATTGTCAACACGATTATATGCTTCAGAACGTTCATCAGATTTAAACGCATCTTCTTGTTGCTTCAAAACGTTTTCTTGCTGCTTCAAAGCCTCTTCTTGTGCTTTACGAAGCTCAAGATCTGTTTCCCGTTGCTCCATGGCAATTTTCTTCATACGTTCTGATAATGTAGGCATGGATCTAGCATCCTCTGCTTGCACTGTACTAATAGTACCGAGTTGGATACCTGTAGCTACTGTTACCGCCATTAATGAGGTCAACATATATTGTTTATATTTAGTCATTCTAGACCTCTTTCTACTGTTCTTAAAGCTCACATGAAATTTTACATAAATCAGCTAAACATCAAACTAAAATGTCACATGAGAGAAAATAATTAACCGTAGTCCTAGCAGAGCCACGCCTACACTCATGATAATCAAAATGCTCTTGGCCCTAAGCCGTTTTGAAATATACGCTCCCGCTTGGGCACCAAAGATGGCACCAATACTAATTGGGATAGCTATATAAAACTGTACATGGTCTGCCATAATATGCGTTAATACCCCTACAGCGGTGGATACTGCTAGAATACAGTGACTCGTCACCCATGCACCATTGATCACCCATCATCCGTACGATGATGCAAATATTCGGTGCTTTCACTAGGAAAAATATCATACATTACGCTGATATGAGATACATATACAGCGGAATGAGCACGAGGCTCAACAATATGGTCGCAAAACTAAGCGTCGCTGCGAATTGACTATCCGCATCATAGCTCTTAGCCATAATAGTCATCAACGTCATAGCGGGCATGGCACCTTGAATGATGAATACTTGTCTAGACATATCCGAAACAGCAAAGAAAGGCAATAAAATTAGTATACACGCTGGACAAATGAGAAATCTGCCTATAATCCCTAACATCATATCCTTGTCGAGTTTCAGCTCATCCAAAGAAACCTTACTGATTTCATAACCAATATACATGAGTGCCAATGGCGTCGTCATGGCCCCTACCATCTGCGCGGTACTGGTGACGAATTTAGGTATGGGAATTGCAAACAGCACTGTTGCAAGGCCCACTAGAAACCCCATGAGCGGTGGCGATATCAATTTGCGAAGGGCCCGAAAAATACTTATGCCCTCCGTTTCACCACGAGACCCACTCTGTTGAATGAGATAGGTACCGATGGTCCAGAAAAATGTAGTATTCGCCATATAATAGAGCATCACCGAAGGCATGCTAGCCTCGCCAAATAGTGCTACATTCACGGGCAGACCTATAAAAATAGTATTTGCCGTAAATGCATTCGTCCAAACAATGCCGCGACGGTCCTTGCGCACGTTAAACACATACACGATGATACCACCGATAACGAAAGCAATCAAAATGGACAGTGCCGGAACAGCCAGTTCAGAAATCAAGGTCATCATAGAGTCCTTGGAAAAATTTTTGTACATGCCGTACCACAAATAAATGGGCAACGACACAAATGTAACGAGCTTAACTAAAAATGGTGCAATCGTATCTGTAATCCATCCACGCACTGACAGCACATAGCCCAATGCGACAACGGCAATCACCACAAATACGCCCTGTAGGGATTGCAAAATAATATCCATACGTCCTCCCTACTATTATGAATAATTGATGTTGGTGAAAGCGCCACCATGGCGCCCTCTATGAGAGGCCATTCACCGGCCCTTGAAAAAACTCTTTTGCAGCCTTCAAACTACCACGTTGGCAGGAAATCTGCAATTCATCACCTGGTTCCAGATGTTCACTAGCCAATGGAACAATATAGGATCCATTACGACAAATACTAACAATCATGGTGCCTTCAGGTAGTGTTAACGTCCGCAATGGAATCTCCACATACGTGCTCACCACAGGTACCTTCGTTTGGAAGAAGGTTTGTACTGATTCATGAGACGGCAAATCCGTCATATCTTGTAATAAAGAATCATAAATTGGTGGTTCCTTGAGGAACTCCGCTACCAAGTAAGCCACAATGGTAACGATACCAATGGCATAAATATTATTAAAGCTATTCGTCATTTCAAGAACGAGGAGAATCGCTAAAATCGGGGTACGCATGGCAGCAGCTAGCATACCACCCATAGCACCGATAACGAATTGTGGTAACAAGCCAGTTTCTATGAGTCCCAAATGGGTTAGGGCGCTTTCACAAAAGGCACCTGTGGCCGCCCCAATAACAAGCATAGGTAGGAAAATACCGCCTTGCGCACCACTGCCATAACAGAAACAAGTGAGCAAAATTTTCCCCACCACGATAGCCGCTAGCAGCCACAAACCATAGGTACCAGACACAGGATCATTCATAGCGGCAAAATGGTAGGCCTGCCCCTCATGAGAAGCCATATCGCCACCGTTAATACCATACGCAAGGTGACTGACCAAATCGTTGCCTCCACCCAACAATAATTGGGAATCAAATCCAATCAATGCCACTACTACAAAAGTAAAGACAAGCTTCATAAAGCGCGACACCTTCATCCACCCAAAAAAGCGTTTAAAGGCAAAAATAGTTCGGCAAAATACAACGCCTACAAGGCCCATCACAATGCCCACACCAACGAGATAGAACAGATACTGAATAGGCACGCCCTCCATAACAGTAAATCCTAATGCCGGTTGCAATCCAAAGATGGACACCGTAATGTAGTTTGAAATGAAAGCTGCTATGAACGTAGGAATGACAAGGTATGGATAAAAACTCTTATGTACCTCTTCAAATACGAACATGGCACCAGATACGGGGGCACTAAATGCAGCCGCAAGCCCTGCGGCTGAACCAGCAGACGTTAAAATTCGTTGTTCCCGAAGGCCACTATTGAGCCAATAGGATACAATTTTACCGGCGGCACCACCGAGCTGAACGGCTGGTCCCTCACGACCTACGGAAAATCCTGCAAGACCAGTAAGTACACCGCCGATATATTTAGAAATCAGCGTCCGATAAGGCTTCATATCAAAGAGGCCCATCATTTCCCCTTCGATTTGAGGGATGCCGGAACCGCCAGATAATGGCGCCCACGCCAGCAATCGATCGATGATAAAGGCCATCACGACCATACCGAGTATCCAAAATACTGCCGTTTGGTACGTCATCCCCTCCAATAGAGTCCAACGCCAATGCTCGGACTCTAAAATCATGTATCGGAATGTGGCTCCGAAAAATCCTGCAATAATGCCAACCAGGGCCCCCTTTAAAACGAGCCAACCTAATAAACTGCGGTTCATGGACATATCGCCGAGGGTAGTGCTTTTTGCCATATGTTTCAAGGATAGTTTCATAGCTACTCCTTTATGAACATTAACTCAATACAATAATATAAACGTGCTTTTACCTAACACATTATCATAAAAATTACTATATAGCAAAAATAGAGCAACAGCCATAGCCATTGCTCTATAGTCATTTCCTAATATACACTGTTTGCCGTACTACACAACCTTGTCACTGCGATGACTAACAAGTCGCATACAAACGGCAAACACGAATCTTCTTACGCCCGTTCTGCTTCATATTGTCTAAATAATTTAGACAACAATTTAGGCGCCAATTTTAACAATTCAGGCTCCTCACAGAAGGATATACGCAATTGTGTTTTACCAGGATTATTATCGTCCTCAGCACCGCTGTAGAATCCATTCAGCGGAGCCATCAATAATGTATAGGTATTCCCATCATCGAGGGTAACTGCACCTTTTTCAGCACAATACAAGGCAAATTCCACCCCATCAAATCCAGGCTTTGCCACATTGCGTACATCGATAACGAAATAGATGGAGGCCTCTGGCTTTGAAATGATAAATTCTGGTTCTTCTGCTAGGAATGCAGCATGCAATTCATAAATCATTTGACGATAGTAATCACGTTGCTCAACATACCATTGTTGCAAGTTTTCAATAGGTTCATGAGCCAATGCACCAAATATATATTGTCCCAATGTGTTAGCACTCAAGTTAGCTGTGTATTCAGCAACGGATTTTTCAAAGCACATTTTATTATCCGTAATGATGGCACCGATACGTAAACCACAAGCATTCCACACTTTGGATGCAGTTTCCAAACTGATGCGACGACCTTCGATACCCAGTACGTCCTTATCAGTTAGGCCCCAGATACTTACTTGTTGAACACCTTCTTCATAGGCAAGCTCACGATACGCCTCGTCGCTGATAATCCACAGATTATGTTTCACACAGAGCTTCGCGTAATCGATGAGTGTTTCACGACTGAACAATTGGCCTGTTGGATTATCGTAAGGAATGATGAGCAGAGCACCAGGTTTTGTTTCCAAAATGCGTTGCTCCACTGTTTCAATGGATGGCAATTGGAATTGACCATCCTCACCCAAACGACGTTCTACGGTCACGGTCTCACGGCCGATACGTTTACCAACCGCATCATAATTCGTATACGATGGGTCAAACATCAAGAGCGGACGATAATCTTCGCCTGCACCGCCACAAACGCCGAGCATGATAATTTCCATCGCCATAGATGCGCCGTCTGTAACGAGCACATCCAGGCCTGTAGGATCAAATCCTTGACTGCGCATAATATGACGAAATGCCTCCTGACACTCCGGCGTACCCGCCGTTGGAACGTACGGTACGATGCCAGTAGCAAATGGACTTTCAGGGGCGCCTAAATTAAATAGACGCTGCTGCATGGCGGGATACATAGGACGCATAACATTGCCAATAGAACCGTTCACCAAAATTGGGCGGTCCTGACGCTCTAAAAATTTAATTTGTCCTAATCGAATCCCGGATGGATTTCGTTCCATCATGTACGGGGATAAAATTGGTTGTTCCATAGTAGAATCCAACTCCCTCTAATACGTGGTCTGGTGAAAGTCCATCCCAACCACAAAACACAAAATAAGACCTCCGACACATACCCTTCGGATAAATCTGTTAACTAATTAAGTATATTGTTTTTCATGAAAAAATACAAATGTTTTTATGGAAAGGAAACTGATTATATATGTAAAATTTGCATATAAAATCAGTTTCTCCAGTTTATTATAAGAATAAGCCTAACTTATGAATATTTATTTGCTTAAATTCGATAAATCTACATTTCCACTAGTTGATGTAGTTGTACTAGTTTTAGAATCTTTTTTATTTGGTTCTTTCTTAACTTTCTCCTTTGTAGTCTTTGATGCAGATTTTCCGCCTTCTTTCACAAAGGCATTATTAAGATTTGTGGCCACCATCAAGGCTACGTCGGATCCAGGGGTAGTCACAATAGACTCGCCAGCTACGGTCACAGTAGCCTCAGAGTAGGAGGCTGAACCGTTAGTAATTTTATTATCATGGTAGAGTTTTGCCAACTTACCAGCCATATAATAGGATCGTTCCTCACCAGTATACCGACCACTAGCCGCTGGCGTGTAAATATTGTCGCCATCTACGATAACTGCATTATCCACCACATTCACATGTTTACCGGAATACTCATACATGCGTTTAATATTTTCCGTTACTCGGGCAGAGGCCTTTGGATGGTTATTAGGGGCCAACACTTGTGCAAATCCCTCACGATACGTTTTATCTCCATAAGTATTACGCATTACCGCCATCGCACCAGCAGCACCGCCAATGTTGTATTGAGAGTCCGCCAGGATATCAAATCCCAAATCATCGGCATTTTTCTCCTGACTCATAGTAAACACTTGGTTGTTAATGTAATTGCCTGCGATATTCCCTAAGATAGCACCACCTGCACTACCACCAGCATAAATGCTGAGCGCCGTAGACAATCCCACCTGTTTTTTCATACCATTTACGATATCCTTGTGTTCGCCATGAGATAATTCATGGGCGATAACATAGGCGAGTTGGTTATCATCGAGTTTATCAAGAGTACCCTTGTTAACGGACATAACACGACCGATGGTCATGAAAGCATTAAAATCCGTTTGTGGATTTACATATACCGCATAAGACCGTTTTACCAACGGCGATTTAGATAAATTAGTAACAATCGTTTGTACTCGCTGTTGAGCTGCCCAATCATCGAGATAACCTGTTTGCTTCTTTGCATTAGCTAAACTCTCTTGTTGACCTTCATCGCTATTATCCATTTTATTAATCGCTGTAGATACATAGGCCATGGCCGCTGCACCAGAAATTAATGTTTCAAGACCTGCTGCATGGGCCGTTGGAACCGTTGTATGTAGAACGGAACCCACTGTAGACGATACTAGCCCGCTCTCTGTAATTGTTGCAGGAATGGCACCTAAACCATTCGTCAACGTCAATGCAACTGCTGTTGTAATGGCTAATCGTTTAACTTTCACCATAGTAACATCCTCCTATACTTGTTTATCTAAAATAATAGCCTCTTTACCATCCTTAGATACAGGACCGCCATGAGTATAGCCCACTACGTCGAATTTCTCAGCACAGCGCGCTGCGATGTCCTCATACTGATCATTTTTACCACGCATACAAGTAGACAAATGCACAGTAGTGACACCATTTTTCTCAAGAGATGCAATTTTTTTATCTAAATCACCACCAGCATGGGTAAACCCAACGAGCTCGATTTCCTCATCCGCATATCGTTCAAAGGAATCCTTCTTACCCATGAACGCTTTTAAACAACCGCCACAAGAGCAACGTTGCATTGTATCTTCATTTACTAGTACTGCTATCTTTTTAGCCACAGGACCTCCTATAGTTAAATCCATAATGTACACCCATTCATTTAGGCGCCTATTGATTTTATTATAGCATGAATGATAGCCATGAATGATGAATGAAATATCGACTCATATGCATATTTCACAAGCAAAAAACCTTCCCCATTTTTGTATGTGCCATTACGGCCATACATTCACGGGGAAGGTATATCTATTCTCTCAACATATCTCAGGGATATGGTTTACTTGTTGTACGCTCAAAGGATATCGGCGGTCTCAATCACCGTTCCGAACCCATTGCTATGAATTAGCGATTGAATGGATTCAACACACCTGTTGTTTGGTTGTTATTACTATGGTAGCTGCTATTTGTGTTTTTATGGTAGCTACTATTTGTGTTTTTGTGGTAGCTGCTATTATTATTGTCTTTTTTTGGTGGTTTTAGAGCGGATTGTTTAGCTTCTACTTTTTTAGTGGATTCTTTTTTAGGATGCGGAACCTACGTTTACGGTTGCCATGAATGCTAATACTGCTGGAATTAATGCTAATTTTTTCATTATTGTTCTCCTCTAATTTCTAACTAGTTGAGCGAATGCTCATATATACTTTCGAGCAAATCGCTCAAATCTTTCGAGTCTAACAAATGACTAGTTCTCAAACCGTATACATCAATTGTCGTATATGTCTGTCGAGTCATAGGCTCGTTTGCTATGCTCTCAGATTACGCCCCTAAAATGAAAGCCCAGTGAGATTCATGTTAACAAACCGTAAATGAAATATAACGTCAAAAACCACGTATCACCTAGATTTCTCTCTCGAAAACTAAATAATACGTGGCTTTATCGATTTTGTTTATTTTATTGAAAGAAAATGAAGTTTCTTCATAAAGGTGCACATATTACTCACCTTTAGATAGTTTAACTCACGCGTGAGTTAAACTCATGAGTAAGCGTGGTTGCTTATAGGTTTTTAGATTTTGTTTCTAACAGCATATTCATTACGCCTTTAGATATATCATCAATCTTTTTCATCATTTCTAACGTCGACATAACTCTTCTATACGTTCTATTCCTATTTCCGCCAACCTTTTCAATTAAGTTTAATGAAGTCAATCGATTTAATGCAGCTTTAACAGTATACTCATTATTATCTTTAAGCATATCTTGAATATTTTTTTTACTCAGCCCCTTTATATCGTCAGTGTCTGAAATAATATTGTAAATAACCTGCTCTACATCGGATAATTCAGGATATACCTCAGCTGGCTGTACAGTCCAAAGCTTTAATTTCGTTTCCTCTATATTGGTCTCTAATTCAGGTTCTTTAAAATTATTCTTTATTACAATATTTTGAATTTTTTGGCTACCACTTCCTGCACGTTCAGCAGCGCCCATCCTTGTAAACAATGACACCAATATAGAGTTTCTTGGATTTGATTTGGCACCTCTAAAGAACTCTTCTTCAATTTTTGTATCTAAACCTGACTCAGGGTATCGTTCTAATAATTTGGCTTTATATGCTTTTACAGAACTACTATCAAGATCATCTATTGTATATCCTTCTAGTAATTCATTATCTAAATCATCTTTTTGATTTCTTATAAAGCTTGTCACTTCATCTTTTTTAGCTTGATAATCTCCACTATGACGACGTATATAGGTCTCAAATATATTCCCTTTTAAATATACTGGCTTTTCACTAAGTGGTGCCTCAGATACATGAATTTTGGCTCTTCACGGAAATTTGGGGGATAAAAATAATAACATATAAAATTGGCATTGAAAAAGAGCATTATCTATTCCAAAATGTAAGTTGCCTAAAACTACGCACGGAGGTCGAATAATGCTCTTTTATTACCATAATGAAATCACTTTTAATTGTCAATATTATCGCACAGAAAATATCACTAACCATCCAAATCCTCATTGCCATACCCGAGTTATCAGTCTACGGACTGCCAGAGATTTTTCCTGTCCGCACTGTCACTCCCGTATGTATAGTTATGGGGCTTTTTCTGTACTCATCAAGGATTTTCCAGATCTTCCTAAGCAAAAGAAGTATATAGAGTTCTCGGGGCACAGATTCCGCTGCACATCCTGCGGGGAGACCATAACGGAAGATATCCCCTGCCAATGCCCTTTCACACGCGTTACTTGGGATATGGCCTTGTGGATCATCCATTTACTGAAGGGCCATCGCTATGCCACCTGCGTTATGGATTTGGAAACGGGATTCACATCTTGTGGGCCGGCCTGGGCCGCTCCATGGCAGATTTTGAGCACTTCTTTAAGAGCATTGGCCTTTCGCTTCTTTCCAGGCTAAAAGCGGTGGCCATGGATATGAACGCATCCTTTAACAGGCTGTTCCAGAAATATTGTCCGAAGGTCCCCATCGTTTATGACCGGTACCATATGCAGGCACAGTTTGGGCGTGATGTTATGGGAGCCGTGCGCCTGGAGGAAGCACAAAAGCATAGGCAGGAAGCAGAAGCATTAAAGGAATATACGAAAGAAACTAATAATCCAGAGCTCCAGAAGATGGCCAGGGAAAAGAGCCATGAAGAAAGGAAGCTTTATACCGAATTAAAGAAATCCCGATGGATACTGTTAAAGAAGGACGACCACCTGAATGAAAGGCAGAAAACTCATCTGTTGGATATCCTGAGCGAGCATAGGGATTTGGCGATTTGTTATGCCATGAAGCAGGAGATGACTCGTCTGTTCACATTGACTGACTATGAAGAAGCTCTCGCCGGATGGACAAAATGGATTCAGGCTGGACTGGAGAGCGGGATTCCTGCATTGGTGAAATTTGCCCGTCAAAAACAAAAGCGAATCCAAGGCTTAGCTGCCCATGCACTGCATCCGATTAATACAGGTTAATACAGGGAAGCTGGAAGGGTTCAATAACAAAATTAAGGTACTAAAAAGAATCGGATATGGGTACCGAAATATGGATTATTTCTTTACCCTTATCCGATTTCATTCTTTACCTGCGGATTATTCATCCCCCAAATTTCCGTGAAGAACCTCTAAAAAGCTCTTTATTTGTAATACGTCCGAAAGATTTCCTCTCACCATGCAGCCTGCCATAAGTGAAATATACGTTGCAAAGCACACGGCCTATCTGAAGTCTGTCTGTGAAAGGATATTACAATCTTTTCCTCTACCAAGGCTTAATATCAGTGTATCTTCTTTAAAATAGCCTGGATTTTCTCTCGTTCCCTCTGATTCATAGCAAAGGCATATACCATTGCCATATATAAGACTGTATACATTGCTGCCTTCAAAACGAAAGGTACTATTCCCCTTTGAGGCAAAAGGTATATATTGGCAACATATCCTATAACGAGACATACACCTGTAACCAGAGATATTCTGCCTATCTGTCTCCAGAAAGAAGCGATGGCCAGACGGATTTCCTTTGCATAATACCAGTTCATTATAAATCCATTTCCCACAATCATGGAAATACCGGTGGCCACCGCGCATCCAATACCGCCATATTTGATTCCCAGTGGGATAGCGAGGAGAAGATTCAAAACCCCTGTGAGTAAATAAATGCGAGCCCGGAAGTCATAACGGTTCATGGCCTGCATAATGGCAAGTCCTATGTTTTGGATCAAATCTACTGTAAATGGAAGAATAATGAGAAGAGTAATGATATAAGAGTCTTCAAATCCTGGTCCTGCCCATAAGGCAATAAACTGCTTTCCGAAAATGATAAAGCCCGTTGCCACCAGGGCTAGAAGATAGTACTGCCATCTGCCAATCTGAATAAAGAGCTCAGAAAGGCTGCTGATCGGCTCCTTCCTGGCCACCATGCCGGTAACATGCGGGAGATACACGCCGGATATGGCTGTAGAAAGGGCCATATAGTTCATATAAATCAGGGATGCAATAGAGTATACCGCCACTGCTGTCGTCCCGCTGATAATTCCCAGAATAATCTGGTTTGTTTTCCAGAATACCTGGTCTATCAAGGACACAGCAAAAACGCTCAGAGCCAATTTCTTGAACTCTGAGAAAAGTTCATGGTTCCAATAATGAAAATGAATTTTTACATGAAGGTCATGGAAGCAGTAATATACCCTTGCTCCACTAAGCACCAGATTCAATACAGTCTGCACAGCCGCTACGGAAAACGCACTGGGATGACGCTGCAGTACCAGCACCACAAGAACAGGCTGCAGCACCAGCTGTATGGTTTCCATTCCTTTTAAAAAGAAAAAACGCTCATGGGCATTTATCACAGAACGGAAAACCATGGTAGATAAAGTAATGACAATATTCAAAAGTAAAAGCAGGAAAATCTGCTTTGCTTCATCCACTTCTGATACCGTCATGCTTCCGGCAAAGATAACATCCAAAAAGCCATAACAGATAACGCCTATAGCCAGTGCCAATACAGTCACTGCACCATATCCACGAACAGAAATGGCAAGTATATTCTCCATGCCGATACTGTCCTTCAATGCCCTATACTTAGCATAGAACCGGATAACCGCAGCAGAAAGGCCGAAATCCATAATGCTGAAATAGGCGATTAATGATCCCATGAGCTGGTAAAGCCCATATTCGCTTTTTCCAATAAAATGAAGGAGTATCGGTACATAGAGAAAGCCAATAACAGCATTAAGGAGAATATTGGTATAACTTAAAAGAATGCCTATTTTACGTTCATTCATCACAGCTTTTTCTTCTCCGTTTCGCCAAAGATGATTGCGTAGCCAAGCCCCAAAAGCAGCCAATAGCAACAAGTGATATTGAGTGAATCACCCATTCCGGAAGCAAGAATGCCGCAGAAAGAAATTGCAAAGAATATGTATCCTAATTTTTCTTCAAATGCAATCGTGTCAGACTTGATTCTTTTCAGCAATTTCAACAATAGAAATAACGGTGGCACCATAAATATGCCAAGCCCAACGAATCCCGTCTCAGCAAATCGAGACGAATATTCCCCTAAAGTGGGGATTCCAGACTTCAAGATCCCCTTTTCTTTCTGATTGCGAAGCCACATTTTTACTTCACCATTAGAAAAAGCCTTTTGAGGGAAATAATTCGGTATATAAGCTGACCGAAGAGATGTCCCCACACCAAGAAGCGGATGATCCATTCCTATTTTTATATTGGCTTCCAAAACAGAATACCTTGCACCATTGCTTCGTTTATTATCTCCTACAACCGAGGTCACATTATTTTTCACATACTTTTGTGCCAATTTAGTGCTTTCTTGTAAACTTTTGCCCACGTTAGATGAATTATTAACTACAGCAGGCTTTTTCTGCTTCATCGCGACTGGGCTTCCTGGTAAAAAACCGCCAGCAACGACAGCCACCCCAAATGCACATGCTATACATAGCATAATAATAAATGCCTTTTTTAAGAGATATGCTCTATACGCAACACTTGCCGCAAACAAAAGCACAACTTCTCCAATGATGAGAACATTTGCCGTCCGTGCTTTTGTCAAAAATAAAAATACAGTCATTACAAATGCAAGTGAAAGCACTCCCACTTTCGCAGTGGTTCGCTTCACTGTAGCAAATGTGTACCATAACCATGGCATCGCAAAAGCACACCATATGCCAAAATATGACGGCTCCGCAAAAAGGGAGCGAAGCTGTCCTTTCCATAAAAGCGGTGGCCACCAGGTACCATTCGACTTGATTTCGTGAACAATCGGATTCAGCTCTGTCAAAATATATTCAGCCGTATGACTTCCGCTTAAATACCATACATCAAGGACTCCATAGGCACATATAATGATCGCCCCCACTACAGCCCCTTTTCTCATGATGTCCAGTCCACGACTACTATCTTTCCTATACCAATAATAAATAAGATAAGAGCAGCCAAATGTCCAAAAGGTCGTCATAAAAAGCCCTTTTAACGGTCTTGCAAACATCCAGATACTCAGTAATGTTGTTTCAGATACGTCAAATCCAAATCTCTGCAAAAAAGCCTGAATGACAGGTATTTTATCGACCTGCGAAATCGGACCATTCAAAACATCTCCATAATATGGATAAATTACCAATCCATGAATTAAAGAAATGAACAACACAACAGCATATATCAAAAGGTAGATCCCAATCCGCCTGCTCAAGGATGTTTTAAAAACATGACATTTCTCATAATATAATGTGAGTAAAAGCCCTGCCAACAGGGGAAAAAAACTGAGTTTTTCAGCAAAAACAGCACCCAAAAAATTGAAACGAATAATTTCTGGAATTGTTGCAAATATAGAAAACAATACCATTAGATACCACAGTCGATTCCTGATTATATGATTCATATTCCATCTCCTTCCAGAAAGTAGATGCTTTGTTTTCAATAAGAAAAAGTAAAGCCAGCCCCATTGACGAAGAAGCAAAAAGCGTTTGAGTCTCTCTGTCATTCCGCCCTCAAAATTTCTAGTTTTAAGAGCAGAAATAAGCGCCCCGTTTTCAACCAATTCAGAAAAAGCTCTACGAAATTTGTTCTTACCATCTTTCTGTTTCGCACAAATTGCCAATAATCGCCCAACTTCCATAAGGGCTCGACTTGGTAGTTGCTCTTTGAAATAGCTTGCTTTATCGATTTGCTGCAAACGCTGCATCGTTTTTAGAAAATTGGTAGCAATGTCTGGCTTATATAAACTTGTCGCCTGCCCCGCTCTTTCATAATAAACATAAAACGGATCAGCAATAACCGCCATTCTGTTCAACCTATACATAAGCGACATGGTTATAAGCATATCCTCTTCGTACCAGCACTCCACCCCTGCTTGAAGTACATCTTTTAACAAATCCCGCTGATACAGCTTCCCCCACAATTCAAATGGCACCCCTGCTCGCTGTTTTTCTCTATGATATAAAGCTTTCGTAGAAAGCAGCTGAATGATACCTGCTTTGTCATATACTCCCGGCTCTGGCCTTATGATTTGCTCTGCCTCGCCCGCACAGGTAACTCGTCTGAACTGACAAATCGCCAATTCAGATGAGTGGTCAACCATTGTTCTCACTAGAGTTTCAACCATTGTTTTTTCAATAGCATCGTCACTATCTACAAATGCGATCCATTCTCCTTGTGACTTTTCATATCCATGGATTCTCGCCAATGATACCCCCTGATTTTTTTGATGTATCACATGCACCCTTTGGTCTTTCATACGGTACTGGTCACATAGCTTTCCTGATCCATCCCTACTCCCATCATCAATCAGTATGACTTCAAGATTTTCATAAGACTGTACCAAAACAGAATCCACACACCTTTTTAAATATTTTTCTGTGTTATATACCGGTATAATGACCGATACTTTTCCCTTCTGCCGACGGTGTTTCCTTATATTCTCCCACCAGCTTCGGCCACCGGATGCCGATTTCAGGATCATTCCAGGCCATACCGCCTTCGTCATTGGGATGCCAGAAGTCGTTCACCTTGTAGCAGAATCCTGCCACATCGGAAAGAACCAGGAAGCCATGGGCAAAGCCTTCGGGAATGAGAAACTGTTTTTTATTTTCTTCTGTCAGCTCCACCCCATACCACTTGCCATAGATAGTTTATCATTTTACGCTACTGCGCCTCACTACGGACGCTCTGAGCGAATTTACGCTATTTCCTCATATACCTGGAGGCGGTGCACTTCCGAAACGCCGCCTTTCTTCTTGTTCTTGAGTACAATTCCATCTCCTTCAATCGCTATAATTCCCGGCTGTGTCGGCTTTTCAACCTTTTCCTCTTCTGCCAATGCTTTTTCATAAGTCTTCGCCTTCTCACCGGCATAGTTCTTGAGTGAGATAACAGACTGATGGGAGATGGTAATCCCCGCCAGGCTTTGCAGGAGTTCGCTGGCACTGCGATATGTGGTAATTGCGACAGCCTCGACAATCCGCTCAATCATTCCCAAGCTGTAGTGTTTTCTGGGCTCAAAGCCCATTTTGCGGTCCAAAGGATAGAAGTTCTTCCCATCTTTCTGCAGAAATCTTCAGGCATAGGTCAGCTCTCCATAGTGGCAGTAAATCGTCCGGGAGTCCCGGCGCGCCACACACCACCCCTGTGCCTTGTAAATCTGATACAGCTCGGCATCAATACGCTCCAGAGCCATAAATATAAGTTGACAGTTCATTTCTTCGAGCCAATGAGTTAGCTTCCTTTCAGACTCAATAGAATCATCAGATTCCTTGATGATAGAAATGACTGCTCCTATTGCATTTTCACTCCAAATTTCTCCAGTTTTTGTTATAACACCCATGAGGAAAGTCCTTTCTTTGTTTTATTCTTTGCCACGGAAATTATAACATTTCCACTCAAGGGGAGGCTTTCCTCTTTTATTGTTTCTGGAAAAATTCCCCTACCGAATAAAATTTTACACTAACACTGACTCCTCTTCAGCTTTAATAAAATATTCAGTATATCTTCTATCCCAATAATAGCACATCCAAGCTTGATTTTTAATTTATAAGAAATATCGTGATCAATAAAAAGATTTTTCCAATAACGATGTAATGACTTTTTTAGCTGAATGACTCTTTTTTTCTGTTGTGAACAATTGTTATTCTTACTATCATATAAATAAGCAGCAACTTGAATTAAATAATCATTAATACTGACATGTAATCCTAGTTCACTATAATAATCATATCTTGTTTTAACAATGTCTATATTATTCCAAAGAACCTCAGATGAAACGCTATGGGTCAGACTACTTTCATTCTGAACATAATGATATAAGCACTTATTGATATGTACAATATTTTTGAACTTTGGCGTCACCTGGGTCAGTACATCATAATCCTCCAACATATGATACGTTTCATTAAACTTCACCTTTTTGAGTAACGATGCTCGAATTACCTGATTAGACAAAAAGTTTTTCAATTCACGCTCAAGACTCTGCTCATAAACAAAAGCATTTAAATCCACCTTTTCTGGCAGGGCAATATGTTGTGGTTCATCAACATCGTCCCGAGTATAAAAATAATCAAAGACAAGACAATCGGGATTATATTTTTCCAATCCAGCATAAATCGTTTCATACCAATCCCTTGTCACATAATCATCTGAATCCACCCATGCAATATAGTCCCCATTCGCTTGAGATAAGCCTAAATTTCGTGCTGATCCTACTCCACCATTTTCCTTATGGAAAACGCGAAGGCAATCACATCTCTTTGAATAGGTTTGCAAGATATCCCAGGTATTATCCTTTGATCCATCATCAACACAGATGATTTCCACCGGAGCTTGCTGTATAGACTGCAATAATGAGTCTAAGCAGCGCCCAATTGTTTTACACGCATTATATGCAGGAATAATTACAGATAATTCAATAGAATCCATTCGATGACACCTTATCTTTTAATATTTCATGGCAAGCTATTCCATACTAATTAAATACCTATACTCACTGATTGATAACTCCTATGATTTCCAGAACAGTATTTTAGAAACATACTGATTTTTATGACACAAACGACTGATTCCCATCACAATTCCCAAGAGAATGGCCGCTAACACTAACGTACTTACTACTTTAACAATAAGTCCATACTCATTGACCCAGTTTATGCCACTTTGACTGACAAGCTGCTTATAAAAAGGGCCAAGCAGTTTCTCGATGACAATGATTTGAATCAAGTATATATCTAATGTATACTGTCCTTCTCTTGCTGCCAAGTGATATAGTGAAGTTTCTTTCATATAGGGGAGCAACTTATACAAGAAAATCAGAGCCAGACAGCTGCCTGTGACTCCCAGGATCATCTTTAAGCCATCATTCACTACCAGCTGCAGAACCGACTGATGGTGATAGTCATACCAGAAGTCTTCCGGCGGCCAGGGCATATTTGAAAAAGCAATATAAGATGCAACGAAAAGGGCCAGCCCCCATTTCCAGTACTTAATATAAGAACGGAAATCTGATTTCACATAAGCCGGCAGGCAATACCCTGCTGCAAAGAAAAAGTATATATGAGGGCTCCTGTAAGACACATACGGAACGATAGACAGTAGTGCGAACAAGGCAAAGTATTTCCAATCATGCCTGAAATTACCCTTGCAGAAATAAAGAGCCAGAAGAACTATTACCGTATTGACAGCTACATCTCCCAGAAACCAGATACCTTTGATATCACCGAACAAGTACTTAAGAAATGTTATAGGTATATGCGGTATAGGAGTTCCCCGAAATAAATCGCAGGCAGCCTTGATCAGGCCAAAAGAAATCATGGGAATGATAAGCCCTGCCAGCCTGGAAGGCAGCTTCTTTATTACATACATATGAACGGATGACCATTTCTGAATAGAAAAATAAAAGAAATAGCCACAGAGCCCCATAAACAAGGGCATATGCATAGTATAGATGAGACGCATCACACTGTCTTCCTGCACAGGCCAGCAGGAAACATTCGATGTCTGCTGTACCACATGCCCCCATACTACAAGAAAAATAATAAAGAATTTCACTATATCAGGCTATACATTTCTTGTCTGTCTGTCTGTCTGTCTGTCTGTCTGTCTGTCTGTCTGTCTGTCTGTCTGTCTGTCTGTCTGTCTGTCAAAAGCATAATCCTTTTCACCATAGAGTCAAGCAATATTTATAAAAAACGTAAATTAATCAATGAACAAACGCCTCAATATCATTGAAATTCCACCGATTTCATAAGCTGCCCTGATACGGCTTGCATAGCGGGACAGTTTGGGATTCATCCCATTTCTACGAAAATCAGCATTATATTTTTGATAGAGTCTGGAATAGTTCCTCTCATCTTCCGGAAGCCAGGAGGATGCAAAATGGTGAATGGTATACGTATTGGACGTTTTACAAATCTCTCCTGTATCTAGGTCCTTGGCACATAAATAATCAAAAGGAAGAAGTACCATATTATGTCCAAACACGAGCTTCTGACCATGCAGATGAAGTCCATACTTTTTCACGGTCATATCTGTGATAACGATCACATTTGTCGTCGTATCACAGGTACCATCTTTTCGCAGAAAATGCCTGTGGTCATAGTCATGAAGCAGCATGCCAATCCATTCATTATCTCGACAGGCACCCATAGTGCCTGTCGGGATATGAGTCGCAGACTCATATCCCGACACCGCATCGTAGACGCGGAGCGGATCCAGCGATTTTACCACTTCCACATCGGTGTCCATGTAAAAGCCTCCCTCTTCATAAAGTGCTTTCAGACGAACATAGTCAGTGACAAAAGCCCACTTCTTAGCTTCATAGGCTTCCCGGCAATAGTCATTCTCATGGATATCGAAGTTGGACTCATTCCACTCTTTGATTTCATAATCAGGGCAGTATTTCTTCCAAGACTCAATATATTTCTTCACATCCTCCGGCTTTTCTTTTCCGCCGAACCAGCAATAATGAATGATTTTAGGTATCATAAGCGACTCCTGCATTTATAACTATTTAGAATTTTATGAGCTTATACATAGAAATGCTCTTACCTGCTGGACCCGGCTTATCACAGATACCAAGAAAATTACGATTATGAAAACAGAGTGCACTTCAGCCAAAGGAATAAGGAAACAAATTTAACCACTCAGGTCGAATGATAAAAGCCACTATCTGATAGACCGCCAATAAAGTGTATAGGATTTCAAGACCATACTTTTTCAATGGCGAAAGGTACTTGAATACATTAACAACATATACAATAGTCAAAGGAATAAAAAACATTTCTACTCGATTGAAAGGATTGAAGATGAGCCCCAGAAAAGAAAATCCCAGACCGAGAATATAAAAAACGAAAATCATTATTTTATTACAAAAACCGAGTACCGTTTCTTCTCGTATAGCACAGCTAGAATCTCATTGACCTCGATACGAAAATATTAATTATCTATTGAGCAGCCCTCTAGTGATTTCTTTAACCATTTCTTCCCTTTTTCCATTTCCTGATTATTTAGCGCTGTATACCGCTTCTTTAAAATAAAGGGTAATAATAAATTTAAAAGCCCAGTATTAAATCCATATCTGTATATAAGTTTCTTACAAAGTATTTTGAATTCTAATCTATGCAAATAAGCACTATTGCAATCCTTTGGTCCATAATTCTTCAATACCCACAACACACTATTGTATGTTTTTATTTGATTATCAACGGATTCGTTTTAAACCAGGATGTCTTCCCCATTACAGAAGGATGAATATATATCGATTGTTTAAACACCTCTTTAAAGCTATGAGGAACCCTAGGAATTTTTTTAATCCTAAAATGTATCCATTTCTATCTATACTATATGAGTCAGTCCCAACAACATCAACCTCCGAATGTTTTAAGAGATAATCCACTTCCTTGTCAGACAATCTGAAACTCAACGCATTTAAATAATCACGCAGTGTTATTTTTTACACGCATTCCATCTGTCTTGATTTCTTCTGAACCCACTATCATGAAATACTTTGGTATCAACATATTTATAGGACTCAAAAATCTTGTAAGACATTTGAGTCTCTCACTCCTTCCCAAAATGCCCATAGGTGTCCAAAGACTAAAATTTCAACCTGAACGCCATTTTCAATCCTGTAACGCCCCCAAAGAGTGAGAGCGCCGCGAGTCGATTCTTTTTTCTGGCTCTGCCATCAAGCAGTACCGAAAGGCGAGCACGCTTCAACGTATCCACGATACGCTGATACTGCTCCGGATGCTTATCTTCCAGTTCAGATGGCTGCAGGATAAGGCGGCAGTAGTTGCTGAACTGTTTATTCATTGCAGCCTGCTCGATAAGTGCTCCTTTCCCTCGGCATGCTTCGACCAACTGGTCCGATGACTCGATCAGGTCATGGATGAAGGCTTCATTTCGCCTCCCCATGATGCTCCCTTTTCGCTGGAAATAGTAATAAAGCGGGACTCGAATGAAAGCCACGGTCTCCGCCGCCAGATAAAACTTGTAAGTGGTATAGAGATCTTCGAAGAGTTTCCCCTTTGGAAATGGATATTTTCGAGCCAAAGACGCAGGAAGAAGGATCCCCCAAGCAGAAACATCATGAAATCCCTGATAAAGAATCTCCGCCAGGCCTTCCTTCGCGTTCACACATGCCGCAGATATACGTGAAGTATCTAAATCCTCTATCCCGTTTCCATCATACACTTCTGTAAATCCGCATACAGAAAAATCAGCACCCTGCCTGATCCCCTGCATCAGCATTTCCAGATAGGCCGGATGCACATAGTCATCACTGTCGACAAAAGTGACATACTCTCCTTTGGCAGCGGTCATACCAGCATTGCGCGCGTCAGAAAGTCCACCATTTTCTTTATGTAATGCATGAATGTTCGAATATTTTTTCGCATACGCATCACACATAGCCGGACAAGTATCGGGTGATCCATCATCTACGAGGATAATTTCAAAGTCTTTGTACGTCTGTGACAGCAGGCTCTCCACGCAGCGCGGAAGATACGCTT
The DNA here is from genome assembly GCF_032970865.1 of Veillonella absiana. Classification (NCBI taxonomy): domain Bacteria; kingdom Bacillati; phylum Bacillota; class Negativicutes; order Veillonellales; family Veillonellaceae; genus Veillonella; species Veillonella absiana. The sequence continues at coordinate 206,009 of NZ_JAWJZB010000002.1, forward strand.
CCACTTTGTATACAGGAACAATCACGCTGATTTCAGGAATCATTTCTTATCCTTTCCTTCATATAAGCGAATGCTTTCTTCTATCATCCGCTCCATTTGGTATTTCTTTTGAAATATTTTTTCTGCTTTTCTACCCATATCAGCCAGTTTTTCTTTATCCAATCCTGACAGAAGATGAGTCAATACATCCGGGGAGTCAAACGGAAAGATATAGCCATTTTCTCCATCTTCCACTAACTCCGGCAGGGCTCCACGATTGCTCACAATAATTGGTTTACCATACTTCATCGCCTCCACTCCCACAAGTCCAAAAGCTTCCCAGCGAGAAGGCATAATCACTGCATCGCAGCTCTTATAGTATCCATCCAACTTATCATGTGGAATCCAGCCGCAGAAAGTGATTTTCTCTGTATCAATCATAGGAATCTTTTCACTATCTCCCACAACATTGTCGCCGATAACAAATAAATGAATATCTTTTCGTTTACATTTGCTGAAGTGCTCGAGAAGATAGTCTATCCCTTTCGGTGCATCAAACCTTCCAACGAAAAGCAGATTAATAACCCCTTTTGGAAGCTCAATAGGTGGCGTTTCTCCTTTTGCAGAAGAAATACCACTAAAAATAAGCCGAAGCCTTTTTTTACTTATCCCTGCGTTTTTTGCTGCTCTATATTCATAATCGGACACATTAACAATGGCATCTGTGCGAATAGACAATACTCTCTCTATTAAGGCGTATAATGCCTTTTTCAAACTTGTCGTGTCCCTCAAAAAAGCCCATCCATGAGCATTGTAAATGATACGGCAATGTTTAGGCAAAAAGAATAAAGGTAAACGAACAAACAAGCCTGCCCAAGTACTGTGGCAATAAATGACATCGGGTTTTACATGCTTAACCACACGATAAATAGCTTTGATAGCATTCGGAATATTTCCCAATGTTCTTTTATATGGATAATAGTAAATGCGATCCTCCGGAAATTTCCAGCTATGATCGGAATTGTAATCTGAGCAAACCAGGTAATCTTCTATTTCAGGATAATCAGGATGGTCTAATAATGTACGAATATAAGTTGCCACACCCCCTTGTACATATTCTCCCACATGCAGTACTTTCATGCAATTTCCGCCATTTCCATCAATTGCATGTAAGATCCTAACATATACTGCTCCGAAATAAATTCAGGCTTGAGCCATAGATATTTTACATCTTCATGTCCCCCCAGTTGACAATTTGGTATAGAAGTTCGCCAAATTTCTCGCCTCTTTATTTATCTCAAAACCAGCGTGTCTCAATTCTTCTCCTACCTCTTCATTTCTTTCATATTTCATAGATACAATCCTTTCTGCCCACTTAGAAGCACCTGTAGATAAATCCAAGAACTGTGTCGAATGGGTAAGATGTGTCTCTTTGGTCACTTTCGTGGAGAAAAGGCAAGGAAGTCCATTTGCCTGGGCTTCCACCCCTACCACTGGCAAGCCTTCATAATGGGAAGGCAGCACGAAAATATCCATTACATTATAGAGGTTCTGCACATCATTTCTAAGTCCGAGAAAGTTCACATGGTCTGTAAGTCCCAGTTTCTTTACCTTTTCTTCCATGGCCGACCGTAAAGGACCATCTCCAATCAAAAGTAATACCATATGAGGATTTTTCTTATAGGCTTTAGCAAATACATCTATAAGAAATTCATGGTTTTTCGGAAACACGAATCGCCCAACGTGCCCAATAACAAATTCATCTGTAAGACCCATTTCTTTTCTCAGTATTTTTCTCCTATGAGAATTGAATGCATATTTCCCTAAATCTATGGCATTATTGATAATAGTTACTTTACCACTGTCCATCATTTTCCTGCCATACATCCATTCCCCGGCCAGTCGGCTGCAGGCGAAATAATGAGTAGCAAATAGTCTGGCAAAAGGACGCAGCATGAATTTCATGATGTTCCGCTTGGTTTCCCCCGGAGATGAAGTACTATGGTTATGAAGAATACGCACAGGAGCTCCAGCCGCCCATGCCGCAAAGAGTGAAAAAGCAGATAGTGTGTTCATATTGGAGTGAACGATGCGATAGTGATGTCTTTTGATAACTTTATAAATATCCCACATAAAAGCAATAGGATTTTTATAGTAGGGCGTCACTTTATAGACTCTTCCACCCAGAGCCTCAACTTTTGGCGTAATGTCAATTTTATTATCATTATGGACGATGAAATCGAACTGTACTTTTGTCCGGTCGATGTGTTCATAATAATTCATAATGACAGCCTCTACGCCGCCTCCGGCTACAATCCCGATAATCTGCAATACACGAATCGGCTCTTTCATTTACAAACTCCTTTGATCAGACAATTTTTGTAAGGCGAATTGCAATAAATAACGCAACACTTGTCACAAATTAGAAATTTCCTGTGTAAGCACCTCTGATGCAAGACATTTTCGTGGTCTTTCATTAATCAATGACACGCTTCTATCCAGCTCTTCCTGATTGATGGCAGAGAATAATGTCCCCTTAGGATAAAATTCTCTGAGCAGACCATTGGAATTTTCATTGGCTCCGCGCTGCCATGAGGAATATACCTCTGCAAAATAGAAGGGAATGCCCATGGCCTCTATCTCCCGAAAACAGGCAAATTCCTTCCCTCTGTCTGATGTCATGCTTCGGAAACAGTTCTTTTCATATCGTGTTATCAGCAGTATTACATAGATGTGGCAGAACAACCCGGCATACGAATCGTCACATAGAAACGTGTTTTGAGCTCCAGAAAAGGGACTACACAGGCCTTATCTTTTCCACGAGGAGATACTACGGTATCAATCTCCCAATGCCCAAAGGTCTTTCGTGTCTCTACTTCGGGAGGCCTGTCAGAGATGGGAGTTCCAATCAAGAACTTTCCTCTGGTTTCCATGGTTCTGAAAGGTTTTCCCTTACGACGAAGAACCTTTTTATCGACGGAAAGTTGTTTATTATGAATCCAGTTATAGATGGTTTTAAAGTAGGGAACTTTTCCTTTAAGGGATTGAGCAATCTGCTTTGGGAACCAAGTTTTCTTTAACCGGTCTTCAATGGTTTTAGCTAGAGAAGCAGTAAAGATGGTGCGTCTCCCCTTGGTAGAGCGGCATAAGGAGGCATGGGCTTCTGCACGTTCAGCGAAATACTGTCCCGGTGAACGCTTGAACTCACGAGAAATGGTAGAAGGATGTACCTTCATAAGGGACGCAATTTTACGAACAGAATGGCCTTCAAGCACATATGCTTCTATCTGATAACGTTCTTTTATGGTAAGATGGGAGTAACTCATATTGGTAGTCCTTTCTATAATGTATTTGTCGCTATTTACATTTTACAGGAAACTGCCAATATGAGTTTTTTACTGTTGCATTATATTTTACAATCTACGGTTAAAAACTATTTTTAGCCCTTGTTGCTTCATACAAATATCGAAAGCAAAAAACACTCCAATTATCTCATAAACATATTAGTTTCTCCTCTTTCTATATACATATATTAGCGATATTATTTCTTATATCCCTCAGGATTCTTTGACTGCCAGTTCCATGTATCCCGGCACATGTCTTCCAGAGTTCGTTCTGCATGCCATCCAAGTACTTTCTGCGCTTTCGTCGAATCTGCCCAAACTTCAGAGAGATCCCCCGCTCTTCGTGGCCCGATTTCGTATTTCACTTTAACCCCGGTAGCCTTTTCAAATGCATGAATGATATCGAGAACGCTGTAAGGGGTGCCTGTTCCCAGGTTAAACACTTCAACGCCCTTGTGGCTAGCTGCATATTCTACTGCCTTTACATGGCCATTTGCCAGGTCCATCACATGAATATAGTCACGAAGACAGGTTCCATCTGGTGTGGGATAGTCTCCTCCAAATACGGTGAGATGGTCTCTTCTTCCCACCGCCACCTGGGCAATAAAGGGCATCAGATTGTTGGGAATCCCCTGGGGATCTTCACCAATCAGCCCACTTTCATGGGCCCCAATTGGATTGAAATAACGGAGCAAAATGACGGATAATTTTGGATTCGCTTTTGCTGCATCTTCCAGAATCTGTTCCATCATCACCTTAGTCCAACCATACGGATTGGAACAGCTGCCACGATGCATGGTTTCCACATATGGTGGCTTATTTTCTTCCCCATACACCGTGGCTGAAGAGGAGAACACAAACTGATTAACGCCTGCTTCTTCCATACACTCCAAAAGTGTCAGCGTGGTATCTATGTTATTACGGTAATACTTCAAAGGAAGGCGAACCGATTCCCCCACCGCCTTAAGTCCGGCAAAATGAATGACACAATCAATGTGATTTTCAGAAAAGATATAACGCATCTTTTCTTTATTCTTGACATCGGCTTCATAGGAAATTACTCGTTTTCCTGTAATCTTTTCTATTCTGTGGACAGCTTCCGGGCTGCTGTTGCTGTAATCATCTACAATCACCACCTGGTGACCGGCATTGAGCAGTTCCACTGCGGTATGTGAACCAATATATCCCGCACCACCGGCAAGTAATACATTCATTATACTATGCTCCTTTTTAATCTCTGTACATTATACACTACCAGATGAGTAATAAACTCCCCATCAATAGGCGCCACGACTTTGAATCACAGCTGTCACTGTACGCCACAGAAGCACCAGGTCAAGCCATACACTCCAGTTATGAACGTACCACATATCCATGGCCACGCGCTCAGGATATGTGGTATCACTTCGACCACTCACCTGCCAGAGGCCTGTGATTCCAGGGAGTACCATGTAGTATTCTTTAATATACTGTTCATACCTAGGCACTTCTTTCTGTACAATCGGACGGGGACCTACCAGAGACATTTCCCCCTTCAGTACATTGAGAAGCTGCGGAAGTTCATCCAGACTGGTCTTTCGAAGAAAAGCACCACTTTTCGTAATACGTGGATCATTTTTCAGTTTAAAATCCCGTTCCCATTCTTCTTTTGCCTTTGGATCTGTGGCCAGAAGTTTTTCCAGTCGTTCTTTCGAATCTACGACCATAGAGCGGAATTTGTAGCAGTCGAATTCTTTTCCATCCTTGCCCACCCGACGCTGTTTATAGATTGCCGGTCCTTGCGAATCCGTTTTTATCCATACACAAATTCCAAGAAATAATGGGAGCAGGAATAAACCTCCACTAAGCGTCAGAACAACATCAAATATCCGCTTAATAATCTGATTCAGCCGAAACGCCAAATTATTTTTAATATTTAAGAGCATAATCCGGGTGTCAAAGAAAGATTCCACTTCCACATTTGACATCGGTACGCCTACCAGATTTGGAACTACGCTTACATAGGGAACCAGTGTCTGTGCCCGATAGAGGAGATGATTCATCTGGTCCTGTGGAAGTCCCGGTGCCGCAATGATTACATTCTGAATCCCGGTTTCAGCAATTACCTTTTCCAGATCATTAAAACCTCCAAGAATCGGATATACATCGGCATAGCGGGAAGATGGTTCAAAATCCTCAAGGAATCCGGCTACCCTATAGTTAATGAATACGTTGTTTTTTCCTTCATCAATCGCTGCATCGGCTGTCTTTCCGGCACCTACTACCAGAACAGGAATCTGAAGTCCTGGCATTTTACGGATGCATAAGGCAGTAATATATTTTTCAATTACCAGGAACAGGTAGACAATAACCGCAAAAAGTCCTACATACAGCCGTGATACCTGACCGGATACCTGGGTAAGGAACATAAGGATGATGGAAAAGGCGATACCTCCCAGACAGGCTTTAAACAGTTTTTCCAGCATCTGTGTGCTGGTATAGTGCTTGGAATATATCCCGGCAAATACCAGCGCCAGAAGGAATACGGCAGGTGTCACTATATAGATGTATATGGCGCTTACCTGAAAAATATTGCCCATCAGCAAATTTCTGATATGGAAGGCTATCCATTCGGCCAGTAAAATCCCCACATAATCTCCGCAAAGATATATGGCTTTGCTTATAAGGCGAATCAGAGAAGCACTGCGAGGCTTCTTTTTCTGTTTTCTTTCTGCATGGTTAATCCACTGCTGCATGCTTTTCTCCGTTGTTAACTAGATATACAAATTTCGATATTCTCGTTATAGTCAAATAGGTATCCCCTTTCTTTAAATTGGAGATACCTATTTCAGTTCGTATTGCTTTCCAGCATATGGTCGAGTATCTGGACGATTTCGAGTGCGCTGTCCTTTTTATCATTGCCACAGGCAAGTGCCATTTGCTTGAGTTTATCTTCATTTTTCAGCAGACCGTCGACTGTGTCCGCCAGTTCATTTTTCCTAATCCAGACGGCACATCCCTGTTCTTCCAGATGCTGGGCGTTTGCCCGTTCCTGTCCGGGAAGGGCGTTGACCAAAACCACAGGCAGATTCATGGTCAGCGCTTCTGTACAGGTGAGCGCGCCAAATCCTCGGAAGGGACGCAGTACACATCCAGATGTTTGTACACCCAGAGCTGATGAATATCAAAGTCGGTAATGACTCCGAGAAGAGGGGTATTAATGTCCCCTTCCTTCTTCAGCAGATTGGCTGCACAGGCCGGAAATGGATGGGTAAACAATAGGGCATCCGGTTTCAAGACGGTAATCAGCCTCTTCATCCGCTTTCGGAAACTCCAGGAAAGAAGACTCTGAAACGTTGTTCCTAAATGCCTGTTCTGTGAATTGCTATATAGACTATCGTACATTTCAGGGAATATACGAATCATTTTCAGGTAAGATTCTTTTAAGACGTGATCAATGGAAAGAACATCCCTGGACAGAAAATCCAGCACGCGAACCGCATCATCGGGATGAACCTGTTTGATGGTCTCCGCAATAGCCCGAGCCGCCTGAGAATGCCCCTCTCCAATAGAAGCCGTCATGATGAAAAATTTACGTTTCTTCTGCATTTTTCTCCTCATATATATTTATATATTCTAACATAAAAGTAAGACTCTGTGTAGGAGAAGATGAGATGAAACTCATGGACCGCAAAAATGGCATTGCCATTTCCGAGACTGCAAATCCCGTTGGGGATTCGAGACTGCAAGCCTTCGGCTCGGGACAGCAAAATTATTCATCCCCCAAATTTCCGTGAAGAGCCATTTAATTCTAATAGACGATATATATCAACTTGATTCATATAAAATCACCTCCCATAGTTTTTAAAGTATCAATAGCGTCTAATAACTTCTAATAACTTCTAATAACTTCTAATAATACTAAACAAAAAAACAGATAATATATAGTTTCATCAAACCCTTCAAATCCCTTCAAATTTATTGGTGTAATTATTTTCGCCAATAACTTTAATTGGTCGCCGAACAGGCATGACATAAACCCCCAGTTCAACTGGGGGTTGGTAAAAATATTCTTATAGAAAAGGAAAGAACCTCCCGTGATACAATGATGATGGTCTGGCAACCACATCATTAGTCAAAGAAGGTTCAGTGTCAATGAATGACGTAAAAAGTTTATCACATACGAAATGGAGATGTAAATATCATATAGTATTTGCACCAAAATACAGACGACAAGCGATTTATGGAAAACTGAAAGTTGATATCGGTAAAATACTCAGAGATTTATGCAATCGCAAACATGTCGAGATATTAGAGGCTGAATGTTGCCCAGATCATATCCATATGCTAGTAGCGATTCCCCACATTTAAGCGTATCGTCGTTTATGGGATATCTGAAAAGCAAGAGTAGCCTCATGATATTCGATAAACACGCACATTTAAAATATAAGTATGGAAATCGTCATTTCTGGTGTAGAGGATATTATGTGAATACGGTCGGGAGATACGAAGGTGCGATAAAAGAGTGCATTCGTAACCAACTACAAGAAGATATAGAGCAAGATACTCTAAATTTTAAAGAATATACTGACCCGTTTCACGGGTGGTATATGATTAAATTAATTATAGCATAATAATCGTAGATATGGTAAAAATTCCTCCCAGCCATAGAGTCTCATATAAGTATTTATGTTGCTACTCAACTATTAGCATTTATACTATTACTCAGCTAATTGGTAATATGTATATTTACTGCTGCCAACCTTCTCTAGTTGACCTGAATCCTTCAACTTACTAATAATCCTATACGCTTGAGACTTACTTATATGTAATAACTCTTCTACATCAGTGCGCGTTATTTTCGATTGCTGTTTTGCCAATGTTACTACTAATTCCTCATACCGAGTCTCGTCGATATCCGCGTAACGTACCTATTGAATCGCTTCCCCTGTTGAACGATACACCTTAGCATCCAACATATATTCTTTATGAATTCCACTGCCTCGTGTTTCCACCAATCCTAGTGAAAGTAACTGTTCCAGTTGTACTTTAGTAAACACATCAGGTAAATTAGCAATATTGGAAATCTCCTCTACGGTTGCTCTTTGAATGTTTCGTAATGCATTTAGCACTAAGAGAGCTTTCACAGACAAACTACGGCCTTGTTTAGATTGTTCTTGTACCACCATCGAAACAAAAGCCTTGTCTGGCACAATTCTTGGTAATACCACTCGAACCAAGGTATTCGTAGATTGAGAATAATCGGGCAAAGTACTACCATATTGTAAAAAACCTTCAAAAATACGATCGATACCTCGGCCTGATTGTTCCGCTAGACCAATTCGTTTTAATGCATCTGCCAACACAGGATTTCTACCGTGTGGTTCCGCCTCAAGCAAATTAGATAGAGTTATCCCTTCAATGAATCCACCTGGATTACTAATGATAACTCCCGCATCCTCAAAAGAAATACGTACACGACCTAATTTAGTATAATCTCGATGACAATACGCATTCACAATTGCTTCGCGAAAAGCCCTTGGAGCAATATTAGGAATTTTTATTTGGAATAATCCATCCTCTAACTCAACAAATCGATTCCAATTTCGCAGAATCCCCTCTGCCTGTTCAAGCACAGATAATAATGGATAAACTCCAGATTCATTCAGCTGTACAGCTGTTCCATCTAACACTTGTATGCCAGACTCCGCCGTTGGAACAAGTTGTGCAATGCGGTCAGCCTTACCTAATAGTACAAGATCCGCCAACGTAGGTACGCGTTGGCCCTCAGATGTTATCGTGAGTCGTAATGCATTCAATAACTCTTGGTCATCTAATTCTAATAGATAGCTTTCACCACTATAAGAACGAATGATGCGGCGTAACATTTTTCCCGATGATGTAGCAATAATCTCTCGTCGTTTTGGTACCTCAATCACGACGATGGGCTGCTCATAAGAATAGTCCACCTCAGCACGCACGGCTACAGGTGGTACCGTTTTATTAAAAATGAAAGCCCCTAAATTCGTTATATTACCAATATTTCAACTCGCGCGTGAGTTAAAATCGTGAGTGAGCGTGAGTTAGATAATATCATGTTTATACCTCTGTAAATTCCGTCCTTTTATATTATTCTCTAACACTAACAAAACAGCTACCCCATTTGGTTCTGAATAGTTCCTCCACACGCAAGGCACTGTCATCTATCTCATTATCACTCGCCAACCTAGCATCATCGGCATAAACATCCCGCCCTACAATCAACACAACTTGTTTCTGCTCAATCCAAGTTACAAATCCATCCACCGTTTGCTGTGAAAATCTATGCATCAGTATCACCGCTACATTACTATTTGTTAGTAATGTACGAATCATAGCTATTGTAATCCCTTCACTCTGTTGATCGTCCTTATGAAAGTTAATTTCCTTCTGATTCAACATCGCTTTCTGAGCCGACTCAAATAAATACGGTTCTTTCAATAACCGTAACGAGGAAATTTGTAGAAATTGGCATAATCGCGCTATCTCTGATTCCATCTTATTTTGCCCGAAATCTGATTTCACAGTATCTTGCCGTCCAACAATTTGCTCAACGTCTTGTCCGTCGTCCCCATCCGCTTGGCAAACTCCGTCTGCGTCATGCCCCAACTTTCAATAATTCGTTTCACATGCATCCCTGGGTGAAAGTTAATTTAGAAGTTATAAACACAGTCACAACGCGTATTACCGTGTGCCCAGCATTCCTCTCCGATGTTCCGCAGGAACGAGGCATGCTAACCCATCGCCTGTGCTAAACACAACCGGATGCACCAAGCCGTGCTCTACACCACACCTCTACACGGGTGCTGTTGCTCAGCCCCACACCTACACAAAAAACATTAGAGGTCTAAATACCACCCACCACAAAATGTGGGGCCAGACAATTAATCCCAAACACACCACGGCATTCACACCAACCATATCCAACCACGCTCACCTCTACACCAACATAGAGCCGTACGTAACATCCACCTCCCGGGCACCTCCAATGAAAAAATCTCCCTTACCTATTTCGCAGCGACATTACGCCGCTGAATGCCCAAAGGGCAATTCAGCAGGCGTTAGGAGCCAGAAATAGGTATGAGAGATTTTTGCTTTCTTTATCTATGTTTAATTAACCACGCCGTCAGCATTTCCCACCGTTCAGCGTCCGCCCGATGATTATCCACATTAAAGTATTGTGGCACAGGCTCGGTACTGAGGATATGTTCTTCCCCGTAATCACCACGAGTGGCGCCCATCATCGTATCCGTCATCCATTGATAAGGGGTAACGATACAATCAGGAGATGGTTCAAATAGAGATGGGGCAATAGAATAATATTCAAAGCCCTTTGGTGCCACCGCCTCAATAATGGTCGGCATGATACTCATATGACTACCAATGGTGGCCTTAATCTGAGATTGATCGAGCTCTGGATGCTGCACCAAACCAACGGTGCAGAACATTTCACGTAACGTGTAATCTCGATGCAAATAGGACGTATGGTTCAACTCGCCAAATAACTGCGAATGGTCACCAGTGACCACAAATAAACTATCTGGATGTGCGGCTTTCATGGCTTTCACAAAATTGAACAGGGCACGATCCGCATAGCGATAGGTAGCGAGCATTTTATTGCGTTTCTTGTCCGATTTCACATCATCTGGCGCATGAGGCATAACCACCTCTGGATCGTAATCCAGCACCTCGTCCTCAATCTTGTAGGGACCGTGATTAGACGTGGTATAAATGAAATGGAACGTCGGTTCATCCATATCAGCAATGCGGTCCGCAATGGTTTCTAGGAACACATGGTCATATACGCCAACCCACGTTTTCGGCGCATCAGGACCACAGAAAATGGACGCACTCTCCACTTGGTCAAACCCTTGGGCCGTTCCAAAATGGTTAAAGTTCCCATAGGACGCATTCCCACCATACCAATACACCGTTTTATAGCCTAACTGACGCATCTGATGGGCCAATGCCGTCGGTAGCGGCTCCTTCCAAAACGATTCACGTTCATTGATTTCCATGCCCGCATCATACAAACCAGACATGAGACTCACGATAGACGGACGCGACACATTACCAGCAGGCAAGAAATTCGCCACCTGCGCCGTATGCGGATCTTCCTTGAAATCCCACAACCCAGGACAAATATTCAAGGGCTTGTACATCTCATCTAACGTCCACTGCGGAATACTCTCCCCAACGAGGAGGAAAATATGCTTTGGCCGCTTGATGCGAGGACCTTGTGCCACACGGTGAAAGGCCCGTAAGGGATTATCTAATTTCTGCCACGAATGTTTATACGCCTCCGGAATCACCGCCGTAATAGATTCGGCCAGTTCCTCATCAGATTTCGTATACGCTTCATGTAGCTTTTGTTTATATGCCTTTTCTAAGGCCACCAAATCATCCATAGTAGCGCGAGCAAAGAATAAATCTTCTTTCACCAATGTAGGAATGGTGTCCCACTCGGGTTTATCATCGTGAATCAAGGTGCCCCCATAGCGGAACCAATAAAACCCAAGAATGGATCCGACAAATAAAAGGGTATTAAATGCGTAGTGCATCCAATCCGCACTCAACGCAGGATACGCAATAGAGGGTAATCCCAAAAACCAAGCGCCACAGAACCAGGACAATAAGCCAACGGGAATGAACCCGAGCAAAATCCACCAACCATGATCTTGATTAAAAAAGATATCCACTAAATTATGCTTCTCTGCATTGCGACCATAATGAATGGTGTAATTATAGGTATCATGGAAATGCTTGTAAAAGATGAGCTTCCCTGCAAAGGCTGCGTAAATGACAAGACCATATACTGTCATTGCCACAAGACGAAGGGTATCGCCCATAGTTTCCCACCCTGGCCACATGAGCCCAGGCAAGGTAATAAGCACGAAAGGAATTAAAAATACGTACGCATTAAAATCCATGCCCCACCAAAATCCGTAGCGAAATGCACCACGAACCACATTCCACCGCCCTTTAAGTGAATCATAGGGGCTGTAAATATAAATAAATACGGCCCTAAATAATGCACACAAAATAGGCGGATATAGGAATAACTTAATATTCTGTTGTATTGATGCAAAAAACTGTTCGCCCATAGTATCCTTATAGTGATTTAATAAATTAATAACTATTATCTTGACTAATTAATTATACCACCACTGAGGGGCGGATGCACTAGCGAGGTAATAGAATTCTAGTCACTCTCCACACACTCCTATGAAAAAATCTCCCATACCTATTTCCCAGCGACATTACGTCGCCGATTGCCCAAAGGGCAATTCGGCAGGCGTTAGGAGCCAGAAATACGGTATAGGAGATTTTTGTTATTTTATTATTTTTGCTCTTTAAGCGCTTTAATTTTCGGTCCCAATATTCTCTTATACACCTCAACCCCAGGCTGATCAAAGGCATCAACGCCGGCCAAGATGGATTCATAGAATATAGCCCAACAATACATATACATGAGCTCGCCCAAATGGAATGCATTGAGCTCAGGCAATTCAATGGTCATATTGAAACGGTTATCACTAGTGAGGGCCTCTTGATTCGAATCGAGGGCCACATTCAATATTTGACTCAATCCAATATTAGAAATAGCCTCTAATTTCGCGAATTGACCATAGCTATTCGGCACAATCAAATCATCACCCCAAGATTTAATCTTGATGAACTGTACCACCTTGTTCAGACGACCTTCTTGATGCTCTTGTACCTGTGCATGCATATCTGTCGTACCCACTGCAGCTACTGGGGTACGACTATACGGGCCTTGATGTTCCCGTTGCTTACCAAGGGACTCCGCCAATAACTGTACATACCAGTCAGATAGAGAACGTAAACAATCCCCATAAGGCATGAATACTTCAATGACACGTCCATATGTTTCAGCGGAAATATATTTTAATACGGCACTCAACAAAGCCGGATTTTCAAACACATGATCTGTTTGACATGCTCTATCCATAGATCGTGCACCAGCCAAAAACTGCTGCACATCAAATCCAATGAGCGCCCCCATAGTGAGACTCACCTCAGTAAATACCGAGAAACGTCCACCTACACCATATGGCACGGAAAATGTCTTCCATCCATTTTCAAGGGCCATGGCATGTAATATAGTCGGATTCTCTGTAGATTCTGTATCTGTAATGGCAATCACTTCATAATCGATGTAATGTCCTTTCAGAGCATTCTCTAAAATCATAAAGTTCGCCATCGGTTCAATAGTGGATCCAGATTTGGAATTTACCATTAACAATACTTTATAGGGATCATAATGACGATCCACAAAATCCCCATCCGTTGGCATATTGAACTCGTAATCATCAGAACCATCACTACTAACCATACCGATAATCTGTTTGGCCCGCGCATCAGAATCATGATAAATACGAGTCAAAATACCTTGTAAATAACGCGCATCTGCATTATACCCTGCAAAATATACCTTAGGATAACCATTGCGCTCCTCATCAGACATTTGATTCCAAAACGAACCACATTGTACATCAAATAAAACCTTACTGCCTAAATAGGATCCACCAATGCCAAGAGAAATAACCGCATCAAAATTATTACGACCATATTGACGTAACCGTTCCAAACGCTCCATTAATTGAGGCGTATTAATACCATTTTCCTCAACATATGGCAACTGAGAAAATAATACGGGCTCTGGTGTCCCATCCTTCGATACATGACCTTCCACGACACCAGTACGACGCATGGACTGTGCTAACTCATGGGCCTCACGCACCTTATCCACCATCGCATCCACATTCCCCGACTGAATGCAATGCTCATTATATATGTCTTTATAATCTAATATAAATCCCGATGAAAGTTTCAATTCACTCATAAACTAATTCCTCAATTACGACAACTTCACCCTACATATATTGCCGATAATAACAGATAGCCACTTGCTATCCCACATTATTAACATCTAACACTTGCTATAAATCTCATACTATATAATTTCGCTCTATTGATATGATTTATTCTAATATATATTATATTATGTTTACTCTCAATATCCAAATTATTTTTCTTAAAGTACGCAAAAGGGACCGACTACTAACGGTCCCTTAACTAGAACAAAAACACTTCATTATGAAGTCTAGGCTAACTATCCTATATAATTATATGATAAGCCGGTAAATTACTTAAATGTCCAAAACTTATTAATCACAAAATTAATCGGCACAGTTGTCATCAGCACAATAATTGGAGAAATCCATTCTGAAAGCCCCATCCAATCAACTAGTAACCATAATAATACACTAGTTAATACTAATGACAGTGTATAAGTAGCATAAGTTCTTAACAATGGTAATAACAGTGGCACCTGCTTCTTGAGCATACGCTCTTGTTGAATCGCTAGAACTAGAGTCAATCACTATTACTTCTTCCGGATGAAGGCTCTGCTCGTTAATCTGTTGCATTAGGGTTTGGAAATTATCCTCTCCATTATAGGTAGGTATAATTACTGCAAATGATTTCATTCTATCCCCTTTCCCTAACTGCGAATATTATTTACTAAAAACTATCTACATCTAGATTTTTCAAATAGTCTGATAAATCACGTTTAATATCTTGCTTTCTCAAACCATATTCAATACTAGCCTTCAAAAATCCTAAGCGATCTCCAGTATCATAACGAACTCCTTCATAAGCTAATGCATAAATTGGTGTTTCTAACCGTGCTAATGCATCTGTCAATTGGATTTCATTGCCCGCACCTGGTTTTGTATTTTCTAAAGAATCAAAAATGTCTGGAGTTAAAATATAACGACCTAATACAGCCAAATTAGATGGTGCCATTTCTCTAGATGGTTTTTCTACTAAACCTTGTACTCTATATAAGTTATCTTCAATTTGTTCACCAGATACAATACCATAAGAACTCACTTTATCATCTGGTACAAATTGTGCACCCAATACAGACCCTTGATACTCATCATAACAATCCATCAATTGTTTTAAACAAGGATTTTCTGGATTATATACAATGTCATCACCAAGTAACACAGCAAATGGTTCATCACCAATAAATGCCTTTGCACAATAAATAGCATCTCCTAAACCACGAGGAGATTTTTGACGAATAAAATGCACCTTAATATCTGCCAATTTACGAACCATATCCAATTGTTTTTGTTTACCTTGTTGTTGTAATAATTGTTCAAGTTCGATACTACTATCAAAGTGATCTTCAATAGCACGCTTATTACGGCCTGTAATAATTAAAATTTCTTCAATCCCCGAATCAATAGCTTCTTGAACAATATATTGTATGGCTGGAGTATCAACAATTGGTAACATTTCCTTTGGTTGTGCCTTTGTAGCCGGCAAAAAACGCGTCCCAAACCCCGCTGCAGGGATTACGGCTTTTCTAATTTTATTAAGAGACATACTACACTCCTTTTGTATACAAAGAAAAAGGACTTCTATCCTAAATATCACAAGGCAGAAATCCCCTTTCAAATCAATAACACACTATGTTTATCTTATGCCTTATTTTCACATATTTATATCGATAACCATCGATTATTTATTATCAATATTAACTTATTTTGATAGTACTTTGGTATAACCTAAGACTTATATGAAATATATTTTAATTGCCATAAGATTCCCAATATAAAATACATAATCCGTAAACCAGATGAATTATCTAAAGTATATTCAAATTGACCAAACAAGAATATATACCCAATAATAGCACCACATGCTGCTAAATCATATGGATTTTTATCTTTCATCCAATTTTTAAAACTATCTATCACCAAAAACAAATAAAATCCTACTACTCCAATAAAACCAATGGCCCCAACTTCACTAATTAATTGGAAAAAATTACTATGCGCATGATATAAATGTTGTGTTTCGCGCGGTAATCGATACATTAATTCATAATAATCTCTCCATTGACCAATACCAACACCTATTAATGGATGATCTTTAAACATATTAACGGAGCTTTGCCAAACATCAAATCGTCCTAAATTAGAACCATCGGTAGTTGTATTAGCAATAGAGTAAAATTTAGCTACATAAAAAGGTTGTGAAGCAAATAAAGCAATAACAGTAGCAATAACAGCCAAAGATAAAATTAAATACTTTTTCTTAGCCCAAATATATTGCCAAGATGCAAAAGGAAACAGTAATAGTGTAAAAATCCAAGACCCTCTACTCTGATTTCCATGCATACCAAAGAACATTGAAAAAAGAGCAAAGAAAGAACTCTGTTTTACATAGTTAGGAAATACTGAGTCCCATAATGCTACCAGCATAACTGGTGTCATCATAACCATAATGCCTGCAATAGTTAATGGACTAGATCCAAAACCATACCCACGTGGCACATATCCTATGATAGGCTGAATAAACGCCACTAAATTATCTATACCAAATACCAATAAAAATATTGCCAACATAGTAAGCAATGTATTTTTATTTTTTATGCCTAATACAATAATAGCAAATACAGGGATTCTCCAAATCCACACGTTAAAGAATTCTGGAAATGAAACTGATATATTACCTGTAAATAATACAGAAGGTAATAAAAATAACAACATAATACCATAGGCTTTTGCATATTTTTTCACATATGTTGGAATTTTGTATGTATGACGTTGTTTATAAATTAATATACCAGTAAGTAAAATGGCTAATACATAGCTAATTTGCCCTATAGCCATAGATAGCCTTGTAATACAGGCCATAATAGTAATAAAAATAGCAATATAGGTTTCTAATGAAACATGCTTCAATTTGCTAAACATAGAGTCCCCCTATCTAATAAAAGAATATTATAGCTTTTATCTCAACAATTGTGTTACAAATTCTTCATGCCCAAAATCGTGATTAGCACATTCTAAGGCTTGATAAATATCTGCCATATGAGTTGTGTATTCTTGAACCCACTGTTCTAGTTCTCGTTGCAATACATTTACATCGGTAATATCAATAAAGGCACCAATAGGGTATTTTTCTAATACCTCTGGATTGATTTCACGAGATTGGAGTATACACTTATTAAATCCAATAGCCGTAAAGAGCATAGCACTCCAGTGATACAGATACCGTTTAGCCCCATAAGGCAAGACAATAACATCTACATCTAATAACGCTCGTTCCCAATCAGGACCAATCAAACTCTTATGAACAAATGATATTTGATCGTATTGCTCATAGTTTTTCTGCATCTCCTCAAATAATTGGGAGTCCTCTGGTTTTGCCGTTGCCCCTTGTACCACAAGATTCACAGGTCGATTAAATTGAGCTTTTATAAAGGCATCGAGGAAAGGAATAATATTTTTTTCTTTTCGGAATTGTCCAAAAACACCTAATGTTAGAGGTTTCTCATCCATCTTTGTTGATGATACATCTATAATTCCATCACCCTGTGTGGCAGGCTCCGTGTTTGTAGTCACATCTTCAGTATACTCAGAGTTTTTACTTATATGAACTGGTTTAAATACTGGTGGGATAATACAATCAACATTATCCAAGTTCTCACTATCTAAATTATGGCATAAGGTAATGACCTTGAGATGGATATTTTTATACGATGCAATGAGTTTTGCTGCTTTCACAAAGTTAGCTTGTTCCTTATTATTGATACCGTGGAAAATAATATACACAGGCACAGGGCTATCCTTGAGTTTTGTATCTACGATAGCCTTGACGTAGCGATACGTCGCTGTAGGAATGATAATGGCATCACATTCACCAGCCATAGCCTTGTCATAAGCGCTATTAAACCAAGCACGACGTCGTTTTTCACGAAGTATAGATAACCATAGTTTTTTTAGTGGACTGACCCCAGCATAGGTCACAACCTCACCACCAGATAAGTAGGAAACATCAGTTTTGTAATCTATCTTGAATGGAAAATTTTCAGGTACAAAAAAAACAGTCTCGTCACCACGACGTTTTACTTCATTCACAAGAATGCGATCAAATTCAACCTCATGGCCAGCTGGCATAATGATGCTCTCTAATATAGCAATTTTCATCGTGCACCTCCATAATCCGATTATAATTTACCACCAGATTTATACAAATAGTAAAGCTTCACATATTTTGTCATAGTATAGAAATAATGATTTACGGATAAAATATATCCCATTTTTCCATCCTTAAATCCACCTTGTAAAATATACATTTTAATAAAGGCCCACAATGGACGGAATATAATGTCTTTTACAAAGGATACCTTTTTATTACGTTCTTGGTATTGTATGGCTAATAAGGATGTATATTGGTTAAATTTACGGAAATATTGATCCCAATTATCGTAAGTATAGTGATATAGAATACCTTTGAGATTACTTTCATCATAGGGGGATGTCAATTTTTCATGTACATTACCCAATACCATGGCACCATCTCTAGGACAGAGACGTAAAACCCAATCTGGACGTAATACACCATGTGTAGCCTCATTATGATGGAATTTATTTTCCCGTTGTACTAGATAGGATCCTTTTTCTGGATTATTAATGGCATCTTGCATAGACTTTGCCAATTCTTCAGAAATTCGTTCATCTGCATCAAGGAAAAAAATCCATTCACCTTGAGACTCCTTAATAGCAAAGTTTTTTTGTTGTTCCCAACTGCCATCAAGACCGTGTTGTATTACACGCGCCCCTAATTCTTGAGCTAATGTCACGGTTCGATCTTTACTAAAATCATCAATAACAAGAATATCATCAGCAAATTTAGCACTATTGATACAATCTACAATATTTTGTTCTTCATTTTTAGCTAAAATAATGACAGTTAATTTACTCATGTACTATGTCTCATTTCTTATTTACTAAATCCTATTTAGCATTTCCGTGACGCATACGCCATGCTGCGAGTTCGCGCATTGTGTTCATTGTTGTTTGGAACGTAGCTGGCATGGATGCATCTTCTGTATAAATACCTTTGCTATCCATCCATAGACGATGGTTGAATTCAAATGGTTCTGTTTTAAATAAACTTGGTACCATCGCCTCATAGGTTTGACCTGATCGCCCTACGAGTTCAGCAAGGGTTGGAATAATTTGAATACTCATACCAAATTGGTCATTTGGCATCATCATTGGGGTAATACCTTGACCATAGAAAATAATAGGAATCGTGGATACCACCTCTAGACCTATGTCACGGGCAAAGGTGAATCTTTCACTATGATCGCCAGTGATAACGAAAATAGAACTCTGATCTTGTTGTTCCATGGCCGTGATAAATTCGCCCATCACATGGTCCGCATACCAGAAATGGCCGATTTCATTGACACGTTGTTCCGTATTTTCAATGGTGTCTGGCATATGATTTACGACCTTAGAAGCATCAAAACCTTCTTGTTTCAAATTCAAACTATACGGAGGATGGTTCGATGTGGTCATAATGACATTTAGGATTTTCTCGTTTTTATGGGCCGCCATGTAGGATTCAATGGCCTTGAACAAGGCTTTATCCGGTACGCCCCAGGCATTACCGCTGTCATCATTCATTTCTGATGCATCATGGAATTCATCGAACCCTTGTGAAAGTGCGAAATCTTTCACATTTTGCCATGTACTGAAACCACCATACCAGAATACTGTTTTATAGCCCAATTGTTTCATCACAGGGCCGATACCTAATCCATAAGGCTGTTTATAACTGATACCTTCGTAATTTGGATATAATCCTACGTCTGGCATACCTGTGAGCAAACCATTGATAGCCGGCATGGTACCTGTTCCTTGCGCCAGAGCATATTTCGTATGCATCGCATTAGGTGCATTAGCGAATTTCTTGCCCTCCGCCACTACATAATTACCGATACCATCAAATTCTGGTAAAAATGGCCATAAACCATAGGATTCACCTAAAATAACATATACTGCATTAGGTTGCTGATTTAATTTAGCCTCTGTAATCGTTTTAGTAAAGGATTCATCAAAACTTTTACCATTAGGATTTGCCCCGATAGATGCTAATTTTTCAGATAATTCCTGTGGCGTCAATTGAATCTCTGCCATTTTACTCATCCGTTTCGCTATGGATTGTACTCGGTATAGAGCCTGCGGATCATCTAAAATCGCCTCGTTTAAAAGATTAGATTTCGTTCGCGCTGCCGATTCCCAATTAATGGAATTCGCGTAATTAAAGGCACCGCCATAGCGAACAAATATAGCCAATACCGCAAAAGCTAGAAAACCACCAACACCACAAATCCATTGTTGACGTTTCGTAGACGGTTCCCATTCAATGGTATTCGTGTGGAGTACACGTTTTAATAGATAGATTATGATACCACTCGTTACAAGGCCACCAATCAAAAATGGAATGGCGTGGTATTCATTAATACCTGTATTGATTATGGCGTTAATATCATCATTTTTACCATTAATAAGCATCATATTATAGCCAGAATTGAATATAGTATAGTACGGAATACGTCCGAAGAATAGCAATGTAAGTACTAACGTAGCGATACTATAGATAGTGAATCGAATGGTCCCGGATTTCCATTTTTTGTAAATCATCTGTGGAACCGTAGCAAACACCAATCCCAACAATGCAATAGAACCCGCTGTTTTGAGACTCAACCGAAACCCTAACCACATGGCCTCTAAAATTTCAGGTATCATCGTACTGGCTAATTGGGTATTAAATATACCAATAAACACAGCTCTGAAAACGGATAATAGCACAATAAAGAACACAAAGCCCTTTGCTTCTTGTTGTGCATTTTTAATAAATAATTTCCAACGACTCATATATTTTTCCACTACACACTGTTCTTTATACACACACTACATATATTTATTGTGATACTTTTTACATTTGTCTGTTTTACAGGAATTACCTTTACCACATAGACATGTATGTTGTCTCTGATCAGACTCTACTTTTTTTTAGCATCCTTGGATGTTACGTTTGCTTTTTTATCCTTGGTATTATCCTTAGATTTATTCTTAAGCTTATCTTTTGATTTCTTGTCTTTTTTAGATTTTTTGAACTCAGACTTGAGTTTCTTGGCCTCTTTTTTAAGAGACTTAGCATTTTGTTTTAGGGATTTCTTGGAAATCTTGCCGCTATCGATATCTTCTTTAACCTTTGTGTACACTTGGTTCAAAAGTTCCATCACGATGTGAGGCACCTCTACGTTTGTAGTATCAATGGGTTTTAATTTAATATTTTGTAGGTCAGCGTGTTTAGAAGTATCTATTACATCACTCTTTGAACTATTTGTTACGTCATTATTTACATGACCTTGAGAGCCGTAATAATCATCTAAATCATCAATGATATCGTTGTGAGACGTGTCATCAAGGTCAATATGATCAGCATCATTTTTTACTGATGTAAATGGTTCCATTTCTATATGGCAATTCATATTGATGATGCCGTCTGTTTCGTCATCGGGATCAATTACATTCGATGTACTTGGTGCATTTTGCATATTCGGTGCATGTAATGTATTTGGCGTATTAGATTTATTAGGCGCAATTGGTGCATCTTGTGATAAATCCTGTTCCAGTGATTCATACACATGAAGGAGGGCCATACGGTCCTGAATATCCTCAATCTGATTCCACAAATTATTCAAAAGGGACGTGTAATACAAACGTTCCTTAACCTCCAAGTAGGCTTGATATACCACCTGTAACTCGTCACGAGTTAATCCCTCATCCGTACCAATTTCTTCGATAATTTGTTGAATATGTTGATCCTGTCCATATTTTTCCTTTAGAGACTGTCGTATCGATTGAATTAATTTAGCATCTACAATGCCATGTATTTGTTTCATTCCTTACTCTCCGTTCTAGTAAACGCTACGAGTTAGCGTTTACATTCATAATACTTTATTATAGCAGAAAATAGAGGAATTTACTTGAAATGAACACTAAAACTCTTTAGAATAATAAAGAGATAGTAGATGTTTGTTATCTGTGCTTTTACAAGAGGCATCTACAGAGTAAAAAGGAGAAACAAATTCACATGGATAGTGACCTGACCCTAGATTTTATTATTATTATTGCCCTCATTGTTGCGAATGGATTATTTTCCATGACAGAGCTAGCCATCGTCAATGCGCGGAAACGCAAATTGGAGGAGATGGCAGAGGATGGTAATGAAAGAGCAAAAAAGGCCTTTGAATTAGCGGAGAATCCAAACCAAATGTTTTCTACCATTCAAATTGGTATTACCCTCGTCGGTATTTTAACTGGTTTGTACTCTGGTGCGACCTTCTCAGGTCCGTTAGAGGAGGTATTGGTATCTGCGTTCCCAAGTATGGCCACCTACGCTGCATCAGCTAGTTCTTTCATCATCGTAGCCATCATTACTTACCTGTCCTTGGTCATCGGCGAATTGGTGCCAAAACGATTGGCCCTCAATTCCCCTGAATCCATCGCGGTGCTCGTGGCGAAACCAATTTATTGGTTATCTGTGAGTTTAAAACCCATCGTTGTATTTTTGGGCTATTCCACGGATTTCCTATTAAAAATTCTAGGCGTAAAAATAAAAGAAGAATCCCCTGTTACGGAATCTGAAATCAACAAAATGCTCACCGACGGCGTGGCCCTCGGCGCTTACGAAGAAGAAGAACCAATCATGGTTGAAAATATCTTTCACCTGGCGGACATGAATGCAGCCGACGTTATGACGCCGCGCACGCAATTGAAATGGATTGATTTGAACGGCACGGACGAGGAAATCATGGATGTCCTCAAGAATGCCAATCATTACCGCATTCCTGTGGGCGAAGATTCCCTGGACGAATTGAAAGGCCTCATCACCGTTGCGGACGTGCTAGTGCAACACATGCAACAACCAGAGGATATGCCTATGTCCACCATCATCAAGAATTGTGTGAAAGAACCGTTGCTCGTTCCTGAAAGCATTACCTTGATGAAATTGCTCGATTTATTCCGTAATGAAGGTGTTCACGAAACAGTTGTCCTCGATGAATATGGCGGATTTAGCGGACTTGTAACCCTCCACGATATTATGGAGGAAATCGTAGGGCTCATGCCATCCGGTGAAGAAGAAATTCAAGAGGAAGAAAATCGTATCATTCAACGTACTGATAATTCCTGGCTCGTTGACGGTCTCCTCGACGTAGATGAATTCAAGGAATTCTTCCACATTAATCAAGAACTCCCTGGTGAAGAAGAAGATTTCTACAAGACCATGGGTGGTCTGTTAAATCTATTATTCGGTCGCATCCCTCGCGAAACTGATAAAGTAACATGGGAAGATTATACCTTCGAAATCATGGATATGGATAATACCCGTATCGATAAGATTTTAGTTACCTATGTGCCACCGGTAGTGGATGAAACTGAAGAAGCCGAAGAAAAAAATTAATACGACTACGATAAACACAAAATACCTCAGCCAATGTACTGATTCCTAATGTTAAGGGTTCATATCAATTGCTGAGGTATTTTTGTATTAATAGCGTCCGCCGCCACCGCCGTGGCCACCGTCAGAGGAATTAAATGTAATTCCTCCTCCGCCACGATTATTATTTTTAGGTTTCGGCACCACAGTTACATATTGATACATATATTGATCATTACTCTTTGTAACAGAGAAACTATTTGTATCAATATAATTATCTGCTGTTGCATTAGGTGTCACATTGCTCATAGAACTAATGAGTCCTTTTCGAGTTAACCATCCCACAAAGGCTGCTAATAAACCTGCAACTCCAAAAGATTCAGGGCTAAAATCCTTTTGCGGAGTCCAAGGTTCACCATTTTTTTCATAATAAAAAACGAGTTCACCCGTTTTGGTAGCATACATTTCGTAAGCACCACTATAATCCCCTTGCTTTAACAAAGGCACTACATATTCACTGATATACTCAATGCCGTATTGATTATCTATTTTTGCTTTCAATATTTTATCGGTGGAAATATACCATTGCCGTTGATCGCGCACCTGCAAAAACACGATAGTCCCATTCTCGCCGTGCTTGATATAGGAATCAATGAGTTTATTTGCGTATTTGCCAGGGTCCTGATTATTGATGGTAGACACCGTCACCACTGCCATGGTAATACCATGTTCCTTGCCAATTTTTTGTAACGTAGATGTTACGGCACTACGTTGCTGTGTATTAAGGAAACCTGCATTATCTACGATGCCAGAGCCATCTAATGTTAATAAAGATGTCATATTATCAATAGTGTTGCTGCCAATACCTTGATAGGATGTATTGACCGTTGATTGCTGCGAATTACTATTGTGTTGCTGATTTCTGTTAACAATATTTTCCTGCTGACTAGTACGTTGCATTTGTTGCGTATTGTTATTCTGACTATTCGTGTACGGATACGCAGACGTTGCTAGAGAACTGGTAAACACCAAACTCAAACAAACTACCAATACACTCATCACCGCTGCTATATATTTATTAGGATTCATAGTACACCTCCTAAACCAAGAATAGCTTGATGAGCTGATAACCAATGAGACCAGCCGCTAACATAGCGCCCGTAGGATAGAGGAGGGCCTTTTTCTTGTCATATGGCAAACTGCCTACGACTTTACCAGTCTGACCATTCATCATGAATGTGTAGGGCTGTTTATTGTACTGCGTCGTCACAATCCACACTGGCGCCAAGGCATAGTGCAGATCTCGTTTATCCTTATTGATGGCACTATCCATCAAGGACACGCGCATAAATCCATTTACCGTGCCATTCAAATACTCAACAGCCGTATTATTCACACGTTCATTGGCACGCGGTACCACCGCATCGGATTCCACATCATATTTATCCGCTAAATAACCCACGAGATAGGCCGTGCTGAACGGTTGCATTTCGCTGTAATCAAAGGGCTCGATGCTTTCCATATAGGTATCATCCATTTTTTTGCTACCGTCTACTGGGACTTTCACAAAATTCATTTGCCCCTCGCGTTCGCATTGATACACGCTGGTGGTCGTTACGATGGTATCGCCAGTATCCACGATCATATCGTTTTCGGCCTTGAAAATGCCCGATGCGGTCACGCTAGAATCGAACAACCAAAATGGTACGTACATGGGCTGAATGGCCTTGATACGATTTTCCTTTTTAAACAGATCCGGCAATAGTAATTTGCCCTTATAAAATTCCTTCAGCGCTGCCTCTGCATCTTCCTTCGTTTTTTTGAAAGGAATTACAAAATCTGGTTTCAACATGCCTGTGAAACGGTCCGGAATCATCGTCGGATTGCCACAATAACAACATTCCGTAGCGATGGTATTCTCATCGCACACGAGCTCAGCCCCGCAGGACGAGCAGGTGAAAGTAGTCAATCCAGCGCTTTCCTCATCGCTCCACTCTGTATTAGCAGATTTTACCTCCCATTTTTCTTCCTTTGCTGCCTGTGCCTTGGCCGCTAGTTCCTCTTGTTTTGCATAGAGGGTCTCAATAGTAGCAACCTCGAATTCTGTATTACAGTATTCACAAGTCACTGTGTCTTTGCCAGGTATAAAGGTCAGCGGCGCCCCGCAATTGGGGCATTTATAATTGACTGTAGTATCTGCCATATTTCCCCCTATGGACGTTTGTTACCACATTCACTACAGAATTTACCTGTGTTTACAGTACCACAAGAACAAGTCCAATCTGCACTTGGACGAGCTGCACCGCATTCACCGCAGAACTTGCCAGTATTTACGGTATTACATGAACCACATGTCCAGTTAGCATCAGCTGCAGGAGTCGCTTGAGCAGGTGTTGCTTGAGGCGCTGGCTCCACTGGCTGTTGCGCTTGTTGCGCACCCATGGCATATAGATTAGCCGGATTCATACCGCCTGCTTGGTTCGCCATATTCATGCCCATAAAACCCATAGCCGCGCCCATATTGCCTTCATTAGCGGCCGCCAATTTCATAGCCTCTGCTTGGGCACCTACGAGTTCAGCCGCTGCCATTGTTGGATTTTTGAAGGCTGCATTGCGTTGAAGATCCTTAATCATTTGCTCATCTTCATCGCTAGCTTTCACACTGCTAACTCCGAAGGCAACGATTTCGATCCCCCGCAATTCCTTCCATTTTTGTGTCAAAATTTCATTCAATGCATCGGCGATTTCTTGTGTATGCGCAGGAATAGCGCTGTAACGAACACCTAGAGCAGAAATTTTAGAAAAGGCTGGTTGTAACGCGGTCATCAACTCAGTTTTCAACTGACCATCGATTTTCTCGCGAGAATAGGTATCCTCCACATTACCGCACACATTTGTGTAGAACAACATTGGATTCGTAATGTGATAGGAATACTCACCAAAGCAGCGTACGGAAATATCTATATCAAGACCCACATTCGTATCTACCACGCGGAATGGAATAGGGCTAGCTGTACCATATTTATTGCCCATAATTTCCTTGATATTGAAATAGTACACCCGTTGGTCCTTGCCAGTGTCACCACCAAAGGTAAAACGTTTACCAATACGTTCAAACACGGCTTTGATATCATCTTTCAAATTACCACCGAAAATAGACGGCTCTGTAGACGCATCATAGGTATATTCGCCAGGCTCGGAACAAAGGTCAACCACCTTGCCTTGCTCAACGATAATCATGCATTGACCATCATTAACGGCAATGACGGAACCAGACGTGATAATATTATCCTCCGCACTCGTATTAGAACTGCGTTTCTCGCTAATGCGCTTTTGCCCCTTTGCTACGAGAATATCTTGATCTAAACTCTCGCAATAAAAATACTCTTTCCATTGATCCGCTAACACGCCACCAATCGCACCAGTACCAGCTTTGATTAAACCCATTTTGTTCTCCTATTTCCGCTTGTGAAAGCTAAAAATCCTTTTATATAAAACTATGTAATCATTATATTTAAAAATTTCATTCTTACCTTTGATTTTACAGTATTCAATAGAATTTTGAAAGAAAATAGTTTATTACACGATTTGTTGATGTTCTATCTAATCGTATTGACTCAAGTATTACAGATGCTATAATAATAGTAGGCAAACGGTAAAATTTGCACTATATGCACCCCCTCTTAGTATAGGCAACTAAGAGAGGGCATTTTACTATCTAAATAAAATATTCATTTACAAATAAAACCGCTGATGCAAAGTCAATAAACTCTGTACCAGCGGTTTTTTTAATTTCCTTATTCAGATTTCATAATATAAGTATTATTTATCATAATCTCGATCAAGATTCACATCTTTCAAAGGAATCAATTTAGTTTTATTTGTGAATTTGTAACCTAAATATACTGCAAAGAATACAGGTAAACCGATATAGGCTACGCTGACACCATACCAGTCAATAGTTTCACCCATGAAGGCTGTATAGTTTTGACCAACGATGATGATGATACACAATGCCAATGCCAACAATGGTCCGAATGGGAATAAGGACGCACGGTATGGAATTTCGTTCAAATCTTTATTTTGCGCTTTGAAAGCACGACGGAAACGATAGTGAGCAATAGCGATACCAACCCACGCAATAAATCCGCTCATACCACTAATATTTACAATCCAGTTATAAGCCGTACCTTCACCAATAAGGCTAGTCAAGAATGCAAATAAACCAAAGGCAGATGTTAAACAAAGAGATGCTACTGGAACACCACGGCTGTTTAGTCTACCAAATACAGCTGGTGCTTGACCTTCCTTAGCCAATGCATAGAGCATACGAGTGGAAGAGTACAATCCAGAGTTACCAGCAGATAATACAGCTGTCAAAATGATGGCATTAATAAAACTAGCCGCAAAAGCAAATCCAAAACGATCAAGTACCAACGTAAATGGACTGATAGCGATATTTTCAACGCTACTATTCAACAAGTTTGGATCTGTATAAGGAATCAAGAAACCGATAACAATAAAGGATCCAATATAGAATAATAGAATACGCCAGAAGATAGTTTTAATAGCTTTTGGTACATTTTTTTCTGGGTCTTCTGATTCACCAGCAGCAACACCAATGAGTTCTGTACCTTGGAAGGAGAACCCCGCTACCATAAAGATAGCCATGATGCTGGCCCAACCACCAACGAATGGGGCTTCGCCAACAGTCCAGTTTTCAAATCCTGGGGCTGTTCCGCCAAAACCAAAAATCAACATAAAGCCAGCAAATAAGAATACGAATACGGTGATAACCTTGATGCTAGAGAATATATATTCACTTTCACCAAAGACACGTGTGGACATATAATTCATGCCAAATAATAACACAAGGAAAATAGCACTCCACACGATAGCCGGAACGTCCGGAAACCAGTATTTCATAATGAGCGCACCCGCTACAATTTCCGCAGCTAGCGTAATAGCCCAGTTGAACCAGTAATTCCAACCAAGGGCAAAGCCAAAGGCAGGATCCACGTAACGTGTTGCATAGGTTCCGAAAGAACCAGAGATAGGAAGGTAAGTCGCCATTTCACCGAGGGATGTCATCAAGAAGTACACCATCAAACCGATGAAACCATACGCCACCAAGGCACCGCCTGGGCCAGCGGTAGAGACAACCTCACCGCCAGCCACGAATAAGCCTGTACCGATTGCACCACCAAGAGCGATCATATTCATATGACGCGCCTTGAGGGTACGATGTAATTTTTGATTATTATTGTCAGACATATGCGTTCTCCCTATTACAAGTCGAGATTACGCACATATTTGGCATTATCTTCAATAAATTTACGACGAGGTTCTACTTTGTCGCCCATCAAAATGGTAAAGATTTTATCAGCTTCGATGGATTCATCCATAGTCACTTGTAAAATCGTACGGTTTTCAGGGTTCATTGTAGTTTCCCACAATTGTTCAGGATTCATTTCACCCAAACCTTTGTATCGTTGAATTGTGATACCATCACGGCCCACTTCATCAAGTTTAGCAGCCAATTCTGCATCGCTATATACATACCAATGACCTTTACCTTTTTTGATTTGGTACAAAGGTGGTTGCGCAATGTAAACGTGACCTTGTTCAATCAATGGTTTCATATAACGATAGAAGAATGTAAGAAGCAATGTACGAATGTGAGCACCGTCAACGTCCGCATCTGTCATGATGATGATTTTGTTATAACGTCTCTTAGCAATATCGAATTCTTCACCAATACCAGTGCCGAAGGCAGTGATCATGGAACGAATTTCGTTGTTCGCCAAGATTTTATCAAGACGAGCTTTTTCTACGTTCAAAATTTTACCGCGTAGTGGCAAAATCGCTTGGTAACGACGATCGCGACCTTGTTTTGCAGAACCACCCGCAGAGTCACCTTCTACGAGGTAGATTTCTGTCATAGATGTATCTTTTTCAGAGCAATCCGCCAATTTACCAGGCAAAGAGCTAACTTCCAAAGCATTTTTACGACGAGTCAAATCACGAGCTTTACGAGCAGCTTCACGGGCACGATTGGCCATAGTCGCTTTTTCAATGATTTTTTTCGCGTCTGTTGGATGTTCCTCGAAGAATGTTTTCAAGCCATCGGAAACGATCACATCAGTAATACCTTTTACTTCGCTATTACCAAGTTTTGTTTTAGTTTGGCCTTCGAATTGAGGTTCCAATACTTTTACGGATACAATCGCTGTCAAACCTTCACGTACGTCTTCGCCGGAAAGGTTACTTTCATTTTCCTTGATCAAACCAGCTTTACGACCATAGTCGTTAATGGTACGAGTCAAGGCACTACGGAAACCACTCAAATGAGTACCGCCGTCAATAGTGTTGATGTTATTTACGAAGGACAATAGATTTTCGCTATAGCTATCGTTATATTGCAATGCCACCTCAACAACAACGTCATCTTTTGTTTTTTCGATGTCGATAACAGTTGGGTTTGTGATTTCTTTGTTTTCATTCAAGAATTGAACGAAGGAAGTTAAACCACCTTCATAGTTGAATACTTCTGTGCGAGGATTGCCTTCTTCATCAAGGTTACGAAGATCACTCAATGTAATTTTCAAACCTTTATTCAAAAATGCTAATTCTTGTAGACGAATTTTCAATGTATCAAAATCGAATACAGTGGTTTCAAAGATATCTTCATCTGGTTTGAAAATAACAGTGGTACCTGTTTTGGAACTTTTACCAATTTCTGTTAATTCAGACGTTTTATAACCACGACCAAAAGTAATTTCACGAATTACGCCATCTTGAGCTACTTGAACGCGAGTCCACTCACTCAAAGCATTCACTACGGAAATACCAACGCCGTGCAAACCACCAGAAACCTTGTATCCGCCACCGCCGAATTTACCGCCGGCGTGCAATTTCGTTAATACTAACTCTACCGCGGACATACCTGATTCATGCATTCCAGTTGGAATACCACGACCATCATCCACAACGGTAACGCTATTATCTTCGTTAATGCTGACTTCAATATGTGTAGCATAACCAGCCAATGCTTCATCTACTGAATTATCTACTACTTCGTATACGAGATGGTGTAAACCACGAATAGACGTACTACCAATGTACATCCCCGGTCGTTTACGAACCGCCTCCAAGCCCTCCAGAACTTGTATATTCTGGGCACCATAATCTTGTTCAGGCATAGAACGCTCCTCCTAATTTCAATTAATCATAAACTTTATTATACTATAGAAACTATATTCTGTGTAATTTTAGATATTTAAATGAATAAGTTCCTGGAATTCCTCTATTCGTTTCATCAATGTTTTCAACGAAATACTAGATCCATATAGGCCCTCATCCGTGACGATATATGTTTTGATATCCTCTGCAGGCATTTCATTTAAAATAGGACCATCATAATAATGAATAGGTGATTTCTTAGCCTTACTGCCTTGAGCGTGCACCATTGTTATCACTGATTCAATGGGAATGCTCTTGTTATCTCCGATGTGAACGTACATACTACCTCTCTACCTCTTTTTTTCATCTAAATACTTGGACCTATATTTATTACATAAATTATTAACGAAATCCTCAGATAAATCCTTCACAGATTTTCCCGTAATCAACATGGCCAGCATATATTTTTGGCGTTGGTCCGTAGATCCAAAATGGATTTTATCCATATAATAGTAAATACTTTCCTTTTTCGCCTCATTAAATGCATTCATGGAACATTTCACAAATTGTTGAATTTGGTCCTGCCGAATATTTGGATATTTTCTCAGCACTCGCTTGATAGTCCCAATATGCTTACGATAAAACATATAATCACAGGTGACGCACACCTTACGAGGTACCGTCATCCACGTACCACATACTGGACATTGGTGAAAGCCCCGTTCAGCCAAATGCTTATTTTTTTTGCACTGATTAATTTGTGCCTGCCGAGCAATCTCTTTTAATTTTGGATTTTCAATATTCACCAAGGTCGCATCAATACGAGCTAATTCTTCATCACTAATAGTAATTTTAGACGTATCATAAGAACCATCCCCCATATATTTTGGACGTCCTATTAAATAGGGCAATACAGCATCTTCATTATTGATATCTTTCACAAAGCTCTGGCGATGCATTTGTAAACGAATACTCGTAATTACAGGATGACCATAGAATTCGTTTATTTTTTTGATGATTTGTTTTTCCTGCATCTTGATTTCCTGCATCCACTGCGATGTGAATGCACTCAATACCAATACAGGTGGTTCTATATGTAGAATCCGAGAATTTTTAGCAAACCCAGGACCGACGATTTTTTTCCATTCATGAACAATTCGATTAAGATGAAATGTTTCATAAATGCCAATATCTTGTAACGTACGAGGCAAACATGCATCAAGGTTTTCCATTCGTTGCATTGATTGTGCCTCCTTTACATTTAATGAATTGAACATGGTCCATATATTTAAAATCGTGAATATCTGTGGTCGTTATAAATGTTTGGATTCGTTTATGAATAAAGTGCAATAAATTACTGCGTCGCAATTCATCTAGTTCGCTCAATACATCATCAAGGAGCAATACTGGATATTCACCCACCTCAGATTTAATAAACTCAAGCTCACTCAATTTCAAGGACAATACAGCTGTGCGCTGCTGTCCTTGGGAACCGTATTTTTTCAAATCCATAGCGCCAGAGAAAAATCGTAAATCATCACGATGCGGTCCCACACTGGTGGTTAACCGATGGCGATCCTGTGGTAAAGCCTCCTGTAACAATTGGTAAAACTCATCACGTGTATAGACGATTGTATTCTCATCCCCATAATTTTGTTCATATCCAATAGTGAGATTCTCTTGGCCAGCCGTCAATTTACGATTCATCAAGTCGATGAGCAAATTGATTTTTTTGAGGCTTTCTAGCCTTTTTTTAACGATGAATGCCGCCATATCTGCTAACTGCAAATCCCATTCCTCAAGAGGTATAGATTGTTTACCTCTATATTCCTTGAGTAATGTATTTCGTTGTTGTAGCAAACGATTATATTGCAATAGCTGATGATAATAGGTAGCCGAAGTTTGAGATATTTCCATATCTAGAAATCGACGACGACCAGAAGGATTTCCCTTGATGAGCTGTAAATCTTCAGGACAGAATATAACTGTATTTAAGGTGCCTATCAATTCCTTCTGAGATATTTTCGTATCATTTAATCGAATATCTTTAGATCCTTTTCTATAGAGTTTTAGATTTACCTTTTGGGCTGTTTCTCTCTTTTCAAAATTAATGACAATCCCAGATTCATCGGCATTGAACATAAGCATATCGGCTGTGTCATTGGTGCGGTGGCTTTTACCAATGGTACCTACGTAGATAGATTCAAGGATATTTGTTTTACCAACCCCATTATCTCCATGAAGGACGATAATTTCAGGATTAAATTTAATAGTTATATCCTTGTAATTGCGAAACTGAAATAATTGCAGTGAGTCAATTCTCACTGATTATTCCTCCTCTTTAACGATTTTAAGATCCATATCGAGACCTTCTATAGAAATGATATCTCCAACATAACATTTTTTACGTTTTTCCGTACATAATTGACCATTGATAGTAATGATTTGATCATCAATCAAGGCTTTGATTTGACCGCCTGTTTCAATGATACCTTCATATTTTAACAATTGATCGATTTGAATATATTCTGTGTGGATTCCCACAGGTGTAATAGGTTTACTCATGTTTGAGCCTTTCTTAGTTAGTTCTAACTGGTGTTACCACGTATGTATAATTTGGATTATTATCTTGGCGAATAACCACAGGACCATTTTGTTTTAAATACAAATGAATTTTTTCGCCTGTGCTATGACGCAAGATATCGCTGATATAACGACCGTTGAAGGAAATGGTAAATGGTGTACCTTTGAATTCTGTCTCTATTTCTTCCTTCGCCATACCAATTTCAGAATTTTGACTAGACAATACAACTTTATTTTCGCTCCAATCATAACGAATTACGTTATAACTGATGTCTTTTGCAAGTAAGGATACACGATCAACAGCACCTGCAAATTCTTTACGGTCGATGATAGCACTGGAATCGAATTGAGATGGAATTACTTTTTCATATTCAGGATATGTGCCTTCGATTAAACGAGAGATGATGTAAATGGATTCAAACATGAATACGATTTGTGTGCGATTCCAAATGATATTAATCATTGTGGGATTATCTGTAGGCATTAAACGAGATACTTCAGCCAATGTTTTTGTTGGGATAACTGCACGAAGTGGCGTTGTAGCAGGTTCTTGAATGGATATTTTTTTAACCGCCATGCGATGTGTATCAGTTGCTACCATTGTGACATCAGATTCATTGATTTCAAGTAGAGCACCAGCAAATACAGGACGATCTTCATCGGTAGCAGCTGCATAGTTTGTTAAATCGATTAATTCTTTCATATCTGCTGTATCGATGTTTACATGATTTTCGTCATGGATTTGTTCAACAAGGGAGAACTCATCTGGATGTAATGTCACTAAATTGAATTCGGAGGAACCAGATGTGATTTTTAATGAATTACTATCTTCTGGTTTATTCAATGTTATGGTAGATCCGGGTAATTTACGAATCAATTCTTGGAAATAACGTGAACCTACTACTAGAGTGCCTGGTTCTGTGATGTCCGCATCTACTGTTAATTTGATGCCTAGTTCAAAATCATTGCCTTGTAATTCTACTTGGCTACCTTTTGTTGTGATATAAATAGCACCAGGTAAATTAGAGCTTGTTTTATTTTGAGATACTTTTTGTAGTACGTTGATTGCTTTTTGTAGGTTTTCTTTTGGGAATGTAATATTCATTAGTTATACCTTTCTTAACTTGTTAATAGAATTCGAAATGTCGTATTCTATATTTTTGTGAAAGCCTTAAATAAAAATAATTTTTTAGCTGTTTTTAGCTGTATTATATATATAAGGTTGCGGTATTCTTTACTATTGCTGTTTTTGATTGTTGGATATAGTAAGTAGTAAAAGAAGTAGGGCGTGTGGGTTTGTGAAAAACGATGACGAGCGCAGATAGCGTGTTATTTGGCGCCTGTGGATAGCATTGTGAATACTTTGTACCCACTTATCCACATAGTCACAAAAATTTTCATATTTTGAGTTATCCACATAATTATAGACAAGTCAGTCACAATATTATCCACACCCATTTAGCTTGTTTTTTATGTCATTGACGATACGTGCTGTCTCTGGATTTTTTTCCATTTCTTTGGAAATTTTTTCGTACGCGTGGAGTATGGTTGTATGATCTCTGGTGAAAGCAGCTGCAATTTGTGGGTAGCTTTCACTAATGAGGTCACGACAGAGATACATGGCGATTTGACGAGGAAAGGCAAATTGGATTTTACGTTTTTTACCTAGCAAATCTGCTTTTTTGATGCTAAAGTAAGAGCTCACAAAGTCCTGAATATGTTTAATAGATAATAATTCCACTGGTTGTTCTGTAATTAAATCCTCTAGAGCTGATTTTGTGAATTCATAATCTATATCACCCGTCAGATTTTGAAGGGATGCGACGCCAACGAGACGATTTACGGCGCCTTGAAGGACACGAACGTTTTCAGAGAACTGGTATGCCACGTAGTTCACAGCATCATTGGTTAATGAGATGTTGTATTTTTCTAGTATGGATTTGACGATGGCGATACGCGTTTCTAAATCTGGATTATCCATAGTGGCAATAAAGCCCGCTTGGAATCTGGAACGCAAACGATCCTCTAATTGATTCATATCGCTTGGCAAAGTATCACTGGTAAGAACGATTTGTTTTTGATTATCCAAGAGTTCATTAAAGGTATTAAAGAATTCGTTCTTCGTACCTTCTTTATTTTCTAGGAATTGAATATCATCTACCAATAATACATCGATATTGCGGAAAATATTACGGAATACATCCCCTTGGCGACCGCGGACCACCAGGTCTACGAAGGTATTCATGAATTTTTCACTGGTAATGCACATAACGTTTAAGTTTGGATTGTGATCGATAATGTAATTACCAATGGCATGCATTAAATGTGTTTTACCAAGGCCAGACGGGCCATAGATAAATAATGGATTATAGATATTACCAGGATTTTCAGCTACAGCTTGGGCAGCGCCAAAAGGTATTCTATTGGAATTACCAGCCACGAATGTTTCAAAGCGGAATGATTTAATCAGATTAGAATAGGATAAATCAATTTTTTTAGGCTCTGGTTGAGAAACCATTTGCTGTTGACCAAATTGATTTTGTGATTGTTGCTGTGCCGCCAGTTGATCATCAATGGATTGTAATGAATCAGACACAGTTGTTTGATGTGGCGCTGGTGTATCGATGATAACAGGATCATCATAGACAGGCGTATATAATTTTAGATTTGATTGACCAGATTGCGTACTTGGTTGGTTTGGTGTTGTTTCTAAGATATTCATGATAATAATATCTAGATGGCTGCCATTAATTTGGTCTATGGATTCCTGTAATGGTCCAATAACGGCAGGATTTTTTTCTATAATATTTTTTATAAAGTCTTGGGTTACTCCAATGTGGATGGATAAATCCTCAACGGACAAAGGTATTAGCCATGAGCTAATGGTACTCTCCCATAGTTGGAGAGGCATTTTTTTCTTTGTATCCTCGAGGACTTGTTCCCAAAATAGTCCTAGTTCAAAATTTTGCATACGATATCCTTTTAAAAATAGTAGTTTTGCACAAAATGTGGATAAAATGTGTATAAGTCGTTTTTTAGGTGAATAAAATTGTGCATAACACATATTTTATTGTGAATAACTTGTTGATAAATTATTTTACATTCCTCAAAAACGTGAATATATCAATAGTTGGGGTGTGCACAATAGTGCTACAAAAAATTGTGGATAACCGTTGTGGTTATCCAAGCAAGTAATCCAATATTTGAGCGAAATGTAAGAAATCTACCTAAATTTTACCAAAAAAAATGAGTTTTGTCATTTTACTTGTGGATAACTTTGGAATATATATAGGTCGAATTTTGGATATCTAATTTTGGATATCTAATAGTGTATACTAAATTGATATATGGAAATAAAAAAAAGTATTTTTATATCTACTATATATGGATATTTAAAAAATCATTATTTCCATATGTTGTGAAAAATGAATTATTTAGGAAAAATCTAGATAAAACCACGGTTTTTCATTGACAGAAACGGTTGTAACAACTATAATTATGCTGTTATGGTATAAGTAAAACAAAAACATTAACGAGGAGGTGTTTTACTAATGAAACGTACTTACCAACCAAATACTCTTTGGAGAAAACGTACCCATGGTTTCCGTGAACGCATGAAAACTATCGGTGGCCGTCTCGTTTTGAAAAAAAGACGTGCAAAAGGCAGAAAAAAATTATCTGCATAATATAATAGCTTTTAGGCAGGAGAAAAAACTTGGCGCTGCTGCCAAGTTTTTCTATTCTTAGGACTTAGGAATGATAGTATGGGTAGCAATAGCTTAGACAAAGCGAGAAGAATTATACATAACAATGAATATCGCCTTGTGTATAAGCATGGCAAATTTGAAGTAGGTCGTATGTGTGTACTGTATCGGATGCCTGTTGCTAAACAGCCTACACGTATTGGTTTCGTTACGGGAAAAAAGGTTGGTTGTGCTGTTGAGCGCAATCGAGCTCGCCGGTTAATGAAAGAGGTTTATCGCCTTCATCAACACGAAATTCGTGAAGGGTATCATATTGTCATTGTTGGACGTGGCCCTTTGAAAAATGCTACCTATGAACGAGCTGAAAAAGAAATCATGTATTTACTCTGCAAGAGTAAGTTGTTGATTAATTAATGCGCTTTCACAAAGAGGTAGAATGATGTCATATGTCATTTCTAAACTATTGACGGGACTAATCAAATTTTATCAGATTGCCATTTCCCCATTAAAACCTGGATGTTGCCGATTTTATCCTACGTGTTCAGCGTATACTCTGCAAGCTATTCAAAAATATGGACCTTTTAAAGGTGGTTGGCTCGGAATCAAACGGATTTTAAAATGTCATCCTTTTCACCCTGGTGGATATGACCCCGTTCCGTAATCAACACAGTTTTGGAAATACCGAAGTATCTGTATGGACGAAATTTAGACCATACCATAACCTAGTATAGATACGTAAAGGATCCACATTTTGGTTTGCATCGAACAGGAGAATCAAATTGGAAATTTTTCAAGTACTCGTTGATTTTATGCGTGAAAGTCTCGCGTATTGCTATCAATTGACTCAAATGGCAGGCTTTCCTAGCTATGGTGTAGCGATCATCGTATTGACGATCCTAATCAAAGCTATTTTGGCGCCACTGACTGTGAAACAAATCAAATCCATGAAAGGTATGCAAGAATTGCAACCTCGCATGAAAGCCATTCAAGACAAGTACAAAAATGATCCACAAAAAGTACAACAAGAAATGGCTACGCTTTATAAAGAAATGGGTATTAATCCATTATCTGGGTGTTTACCATTATTGGTACAAATGCCATTCTTGATTGCTATTTACTGGGCATTGCAAGGATATCCATACGATCCGGCTTATGAAAGCTTCTTATGGTTACCAAGCCTTGGCGAAGCCGATCCTCTTTATATTTTGCCAGTATTAAGTGCGATTTCCACTTATATCATGTCAAAACAAACTAGTACAGGTGCTACTGGTGCCGCTGCTAGTCAACAAAAGATGATGGCTATTTTTATGCCTCTATTCATTGGTTATATCAGTTTGACCTTCCCAAGTGGTCTTGTTATTTACTGGGTAGTGTCCAACGTATTCCAATTAGTTCAACAACACTTTATTTATAAAAGTTTGGACGAAAAGAAGGGGGCTTAATAGATGGAATTTATAGATGTATCTGCAAAAACCATTGAAGATGCCATCGTTCAAGGTGTGGCGCAATTAAATTCTGAAGGTCGCGAATTAGCGGAAACAGAAGTAATTACGCAACCATCTGGTGGTTTCTTAGGTATTGGTCGTAAACCGGCTGTAGTTCGTTTATATTTCACAACTATGGCTGCTGAGGCGTCACAAGAGGAAATAGCAGAGGCTGTAATTCAGTCTAATGCTGTGGAATTTCAACCAACTGCTTCTATTGATGAATCTGCTACAGTTGTTGTTGAAAGCAACGCATCTGTTGATGCTGATCAAGCTGCTGATTCTGAAGAAGCATTCGATGAAGAAGCTCCAAAAGCGAAACGTTCCCGTGAAGTGAGCAAAGAAGACCAAGCTGAGATTGCTGAAAAAGGCAAACAATTCTTGGAAGATATGTTCAAACAAATGGGTTTAACTGTATTCATCGAAAAAATGACTACACCAGACAAAATTACCTTCCAAGTTCATGGTGATGAGTTAGGTATTTTGATTGGTAAACATGGTCAAACTTTAGATGCTATCCAATATTTAACAAATTTGGTGGCTAATAAAGAAGTGGCTGGTCATTGCCACGTTGTAGTAGATGTGGAAAATTACCGTTCTCGCCGTGAAGAAACATTAGTGAACTTGGCGAAACGTTTGGCTAGCAAAGTAAGACGCAATCGTCAAAAGGTTTCTTTGGAACCTATGAATGCGTTTGAACGTAAAATCATTCACACTGCATTACAGGGTGAAAGAAATATTGTGACTGATAGTGAAGGTGTTGAACCATATCGTCACGTTGTTATTTCCTATAAACGCTAATTTGCTAGTTATACGCTAAATTTTAGTTTAATAGCTAAAATATATTGATATAATAGCAAATACCACGCATTGTGTGGAGCAGTGTTTATAAATAACACGCATGAATGTGAGCCCGATCTTCGGATCGGGTTCTCTTTTTATACGATGGAATTTAACGGCTCATCCGAGATTTTAATTTACTATATGTATTTTGGTGTATGGCGCTATTTCGCTGTAGGCTCGTGATATACTAGTAATAGATATATTTTTTTAGATATAAGGTAATTATCATAATGTAATCCTGCTGAGCAGGATCAAGAGGTAATGATGTATATAGATGATACAATCGCCGCCATCGCAACGCCGCCGGGCATTGGGGGTGTCGGTATAATCCGGGTCAGTGGGAAACAGGCTTTCGCCATTGTGGATTCAATTTTTGAAAGTTCCGGTTCATTACCATTAATGGACCGTCCGAATAAAACTGTACAATATGGCCACATTGTGGACCCAAGTACGAAAAAAACATTGGATGAGGTTATTTTGCTGTTGATGCAAGGACCTCATTCCTATACAGCTGAGGATGTGGTGGAAATTCAATGCCATGGTGGCATCGTGTCCATCCGTTCTATTTTATCTTTGTTGTTGGCATATGATGTGCGTCTCGCAGAGGCCGGAGAATTTACAAAACGGGCCTTTTTGAATGGTCGTATCGATTTGACCCAAGCAGAGGCCATTATCGATATTATCGACGCTAAAACAGAGGATTCTTTGACTCTAGCCGTATCTCAATTAGATGGTACAGTATCCAATTTTGTGAAAGATTTGCGAGAGCAACTCATCGCCATGATTGCTCATTTAGAGGTAACTATCGATTATCCAGAAGAGGATATCGAGGAGGTTACGTCTCATGAGGTAGGCGAGCAATTGAAACCTATCGCACAACAAATGGATGAATTGCTTGCTACGGCCCAAAGTGGGCGCCTCATTCGTGACGGTATTCTTGCCGTTATCGTAGGTCGTCCTAATGCGGGTAAATCTAGCTTGATGAATGCATTATTGCGTGAAAATCGCGCTATTGTAACAGATATTCCTGGTACTACACGAGATAGTATCGAGGAATTTATGAATATTGAAGGCATTTCACTTCGCCTCGTGGACACAGCAGGTATTCGTGAAACTGAGGATACCGTAGAGGCCCTTGGCGTAGAAAAGGCGCGTCAATATCTTGATAAAGCGGACATTGTTCTCTGTGTCATCGATGGTTCCACAGAATTGTCCCCAGAGGAAATTGATATATTGAAAAGCACAGCTGGTCGTAATACCATCGTGCTTCTTAATAAATCCGACGTTAATCAAGTTATTACGGTAGCTGATATCGAGGCACATGGGACTTTCACAGCCGTGGAATCCATCAGTGCTGCCCAAGGCGAAGGTACGGTGGTATTGTCAAAATGGGTGAAAGAACTCGTGTATGGCGGCCAAGTGAGTGGAAATCATGATACAATGATAAGTAATGTACGTCATATTTCCCTCATGGAGGATGCGCGCTCTCAAATCCAGCAAGCCCTTGATTCCATCGATAGTGGCATGCCTGTGGATTTTGTGGCGACGGACCTTCGTGGTGCCTGGGAGGCCCTAGGTGAAATCACAGGAGATAGTTTACGGGAATCCATGGTGGATGAACTATTTAGCCGATTCTGTTTGGGTAAGTAGTAAATTTATACATTATAAAGGCGTACTGTAATCGGCCTTTGAAGCTCTGAAATGTGGAAAACCTAGTTTCGGTGCTTTCACAAAAAATAATAATATAAATAAGTATTCAATAAAGGAAATAAGTATGTATACAGTAGATACCTATGATGTCATCGTCATTGGTGGTGGTCATGCGGGTTGTGAAGCTGCGTTGGCGGCGGCGCGCATGGGACATCGCACGTTGATGGCGACCATCAGTTTAGATAATATTGCCCTTATGCCATGTAATCCTGCCGTTGGCGGACCAGGCAAGAGTCATCTCGTTTACGAGCTCGATGCGTTGGGTGGGCAAATGGGCATTAACGCGGATGCAACGGCTATCCAAATGCGTATGCTCAACATGGGCAAGGGCCCAGCAGTGCATTCCTTGCGTTGCCAATCTGATAAAATTAAATATCAACATTTGATGAAAGAAACTCTTGAGAATACAGATAATCTCAATATTAAACAGATGATGGTGACAGAACTCAAGGTTGAGGACGGCGAAGTTAAAGGTATTGTAACCGAGCTTGATGAATTCTATGCGGCGAAAGCTGTTATTCTTTGTACTGGTACGTATTTGAAGGGTAAAATCCTCGTAGGCGAACTATCCTATACAGGTGGCCCAAACGGCTTGCGTACAGCAGAAGTATTTTCACAATCTCTCATTGATAATGGCATTGAATTGATGCGTTTTAAAACGGGTACACCAGCTCGCGTTGATAAACGGACGCTCAATTTAGATCATATGGAGGTGCAACCTGGGGACCCACATCACCGAGCATTTTCCTTTATGTCCGAATGGATTGATCGTAATGAACAAGTATGTTGGTTAACGTACACAAATGACCATACTCATGATATTATCAAGGAAAACATATTCCGTGCCCCAATGTATAGCGGTAAAATTGAAGGTGTTGGCCCTCGTTACTGCCCATCTATTGAGGATAAGGTGGTTCGTTTTGCTGATAAACATCGTCACCAATTGTTCGTGGAACCAGAAGGTGGTCAAACCAATGAGATGTACGTACAAGGCATGAGTACATCCTTGCCTATGGATGTGCAATATGCATTCTTGCGTACCATTCCAGGCCTTGAAAATGTAGAAATCATGCGTCCTGCGTACGCTATCGAGTATGATTGCCTCAATCCATTGCAATTGACTCCAGCCCTTGGGGTAAAACACATCAAAGGCCTCTATTCAGCAGGTCAAGCGAATGGTACCTCTGGTTATGAGGAGGCCGCTGCTCAAGGTTTGATGGCCGGCATTAACGCTGCATTGTATCTCCAAGGTGAAAGTCCATTTATCCTTGCTCGTTCCGAGGCATATATCGGTGTTCTCATCGATGATCTCGTAACAAAAGGTACACGCGAACCATATCGTATGATGACAAGCCGCAGCGAATATCGATTGCTCTTGCGTCAAGATAATGCAGACCTTCGTTTAACGGAAAAAGGTCGTCAAATCGGTCTTGTAAAAGATAATCGTTATGCGATATTTACAAAGAAAAAACAAGATATCGAAAAAGGTATCAAATTATTGAAAGAATGTCCTGTAAATCCATCTAAGGAAACTCAAGAAATTCTTGAAAAACTTGGTACTGCACCAATCAAAACAGGCATTCGTGCTTATGATCTTGTAAAACGTACGGAGTTGTCCTATGGTATGGTAGCTGATGCATTCGGTATTGAACGTTTTAATCCTGATGTAGAAGAAGCTATCGATATTTCTACAACTTATGAAGGCTATATTAAGAAACAAATGGACCAAGTCGATAAAGTTCGTAAATTAGAGGAAAAAATTCTTCCTCCAGATTGGGACTATATGGCTATGAAAGGTATTTCCCTGGAAGCTCAACAAAAATTGACGAAAATCCGTCCACACTCCATCGGCCAAGCCAGTCGTATCTCTGGTGTATCTCCAGCGGACGTATCCGTATTGTTGGTACAATTGGAACAATATAACCGAGCTAAGTAATTTTGTATGGAATGGCCGCGGCCCGCGTATTCATTTTTTGAGTGCTAATTTCCAATGTGTATTCTATGACACGGCCGCGAGCATAAAGGCCAATTATAGTAGTAATAGTAGAATTTGAGGTTGTTATGAAAGAGCAATATGATGTAGCCATTGCTACAGAACAAGAATTTACCACAGATCTAAAGGCCCAAATGACTGCTTTTGGTTTGCCTTGCACTGATGAGCAAGCTCATGATTTTTACTATTATTATGTGCAGCTCATCGAAACGAACAAGAGTCTAAACCTCACGGCTATCACGGATATGCACGAGGTGGTGGTGAAACATATAGTGGATTCCTTATCCTGTTACGATGCTCAATATATCGCTGATGGTGCGACCATCCTTGATGTAGGCACTGGTGCAGGATTTCCAGGTATTCCTTTGGCTATCTACAATCGCACATTAAAAATTACATTGTTTGATTCCTTGCAAAAACGGTTGAAATTTTTGCAGACTATCATTGATGAATTGAAATTAGAAAATGTCGTTACCTTACATGGTCGCGCAGAGGATATGAGTCATACCGATGCCCACCGTGAAAGCTACGATATCGTTACAAGTCGCGCGGTGGCTAGATTGCCTATTCTCTTGGAATGGACCTTGCCATACGTTAAACAAAATGGCTATTTCATTTCTCTCAAAGGCGCTGCCTATGAAGAGGAAATTCAGGAATCTCCAAAGGCCCTTGATATTCTCGGTGGCACCGTTAAGGAAGTACGACCTATTTCCTTGCCCACCATCGATGATAAACGAGCGGTGCTGTATATACAAAAAACAAAGGCTACCCCTAATAAATATCCGCGGAAACCAAAGGACATCAAGGAGAAGCCGTTATAAAGTAGTATATGAAATTGTAATTTAAAACCATATATCTAATAAAAAGGCAATGCAACAGAAGTTTCAGGGCATTGTCTTTTTATATTGCTTGAATAAATGCCTCAGTATTCCATTTCGGAGCACTGAGGCATTTTGTTTACTTATATGACTTATAGGACAAAATGAGTTGGTTTAAATAGCGATGGAGTTAGATACTATCTAATTC
Organism: Veillonella absiana; assembly: GCF_032970865.1. NCBI lineage: Bacteria > Bacillati > Bacillota > Negativicutes > Veillonellales > Veillonellaceae > Veillonella > Veillonella absiana. The sequence continues at coordinate 250,224 of NZ_JAWJZB010000002.1, forward strand.
CACCGGTATTTAAAGTTCTTGTATTTATTTACGTATGATTACTTATTGATTCTCGAACAATTCATTTGTAATATTAACCGCTGCAATACCGTCCTTCGCGTATTTATCAGCACCGGCTTGGTCGGCGTAGTCTTGGGAAACTACGGCACCACCGACGATGACTTTTGTATCGAGGCCAGCCCCGCGGATGGCTTCGATGGTATTGTCGATTTGAGGCATGGTAGTGGTCATGAGGGAACAAATACCTACAACAGATGCGTTATGCTCCTTAATGGCGGCTACAATGACTTCAGCGGCCACATCCTTGCCAAGGTCGATGACCTTGTAACCGTTATTTTCAAGGAGGGCGCCGACGATATTTTTACCGAGGTCATGGATATCACCTTTCACAGTGGCCACGATAACAGTGCCTTTGTCGAGGCTTTCACTAGCAGGGAGGATTTCCTTGATCGTTGTGAAAGCAGCCTGCATCGTTTCTGCAGCAAGCATAACTTGAGGTAGGAACAATTTACCGGAACCGAATTTATCGCCCACCACGTTCATCGCCTCGGAGAGACCTTTTTTCGTGATATCTAGTGGGTTTATGCCATCGGAGAGGGCTTGTTTAACGAGCTCAATGATGGCTTCTTTTTCGCCTTGCTCCACGCAAGCGCGGATATTGGCGAGAGGATCATTGCTATCGAAACTAGCCTTGGATGGTGAATTAGGGGCCGAGTTACCAGGAATTTCACCTTCTTGTTCATAGCCATAATCATTGATGAATTTCGCTGCACCAGGGTCCCAGCCGAGCAATGTACAGCCCGCTGTGAAAGCCTTTTTAACAGGATAGTTTAGAGGATTCATGATAGGTGTCGTCAAACCAGCAAGAAGGGCCATTGTAAGGAATTGGCCGTTCAAATATGGACGTTGTGGCATACCAAAGGAAACATTGGACAAGCCCATCACAGTAGGGAAGCCAAATTTTTCCTTGTACAAGCGCAAGGTTTCTAATGTTTCCTTCGCACTATTATCGCCACTAGCCAATGTTAATACCAATGGATCCAGTAACAAATCGTTTGGACGAATACCATAAGAATAGGCAGCCTCAACGATGGTATTGGCTAAAGCAACACGGTCTGTTGATTTCTCTGGTAAATCACCACTGGATAATGGCAAACAGAGAAGGGCCGCACCATAGCGTTTAGCTAATGGCATTACGGCATCAATTTGTTCTTGTTCTGCATTAACGGAGTTAATGAGAGCACGGCCTGGATAGTTTTTTAAACCAATTTCTAGAGCCTTAGAATCCAGTGTATCGATGGATAGAGGAACCTCTACTAGACTAGATAATTCAAAGATGGCACGTTCCATTAAAGGTGTTTGATCCATACCAGCTACACCCATATTTACATCAAGAATATCGGCACCAGCCTCTACTTGTTCTAAGGCATCGCGTTTTACACGGATAAAGCTGCCATCACGTAATTCTTGGGCTAGTACCTTACGGCCCGTTGGGTTGATTCTTTCACCAATGATGAGTGGTTTTTCACTGTGACCAAGGCGTACTAGTTTTGTACGGCTTGTGATAGCTGTGAAAGGTTCCACATGAGGTCGTTCTGCTGGTGTATGAGCTTTCACAGCCTCGGAAATACGAGCGATATGTTCTGGCGTACTACCACAGCAAGCGCCGATATAAGTAGCACCAGCGTCAACGATTGGGAGCATCAATGGGCCCATTTCATCTGCAGAGAGGGGGAATACCGTTTGTTTATTGATGAGCACAGGCATACCCGCGTTTGGTTGGCAAATGAGCGGTAGGTTGGTAACGGCTGCCATTTGACGAACGAGGTCTGTCAATTGTTCAGGACCGAGGGAACAGTTAATGCCGATGATATCAGCGCCAAGGGCTTCGAGCATCACAGCAGCCACGTCAGGCGGTGTACCTGTGATCGTACGGCCATCCTCACTGAATGAGAACTGGCAGATGATTTGGACATCGTCCTTTGTTTTGCCTCGGGCCTTGCGAGCATCAAGGGATGCTAATAGGGCGGCACGCATTTCTTGCACGTCGATGATTGTTTCAATGATAATGAAATCCACGCCACCTTCGATGAGGGCCTCGGCTTGCTCGCGATAGGTGTGGTAAATTTCATCAAAACTCATATTGCCAAGAGGCTGTAAAAAACGACCTGTAGGCCCCATGGAACCAGCCACTCGAGCCTCAGGTTTTACATTAGCGATTGCTTCTTTGGCTAGCGTTACAGCAGCAATATTAATGTCCCGTACACGATCTTGTAAATCATAATCCTCTAATTTGAGGCTGCACGCACCAAATGTATTGGCTGTAATGATATCACTGCCAGCCTCTAAATATTGTGAGTAAATATCACGTACTACATCGGGATGTTCAATATTATATAACTCCGGACAATAACCTTCCTCTAGACCTGCCGCTTGTAACATTGTGCCCATAGCACCATCAAAAATATACATAATTCACGTCCTTTGTGTATTCTCTAAAACTCTCTTTGTTTATACCTTGCGGGATGAGCAATCGACTTGACTGCATGATGTGCAACCGCGTTTGGTTGGTAAGCTTTCATCGCCAGGCATAAAACCAATGATAGCCGTCACAGATTTACGAGGGAACAAAAGGTGGTTATCTGTTACCTTGAGACCGATTTCCTTGGTGCCAATGATATTCGCCAAATCCTTTTGAACCTCAAGTGGCCAATTGCCATAGCCTGGGCTAAAACGCCATGTTGGTTTATAACCTTGTTTTTTAGCGATGTTATTGATGACCTCATTTACTTGATCCGCCACTTGTTCAACCGCTGTCGTAGCCGCTGCGTCTATGAGCAGACCTACGGTATAATTACCTTTTTTAAATAATTCTTCGCTACGTAATTCTACATCTTCGCCTACAGTTACACCCATGACGTACACCTTTGTGGATTTTGCTAGATGATCTCGTACCGTTTTACCTTCTACAAGGAGGGGTGGATTACTCTGAATGGTGAAAGTCTCTGCATCATAATCATATTCCTTATATACGCCTTTGGGTGTGGCTAATAATAGAATTTCTTTACATGCTTCATCTACGTATTGGGTTGGAAAATCTTCTGCGTGTCGCAGCCCAGCGTAGCGTTTTACTTCTGCTTTATTAATAACAGGAAGCATCCCATTGTATATTGCCATAATAAGAGCCTCCCTATTTTGTATAACTCTAATTGTTAGTATAGCATTTGTTGAAATAGTCATAAAAAAATCTACCTGAGTTGTTCAGATAGATTTGGATGTAATATACCATAGCACTGACCATTAATTGATATTATTAGTATAGGGGTTGCTTATAGATGTAGTCAATGAAAGTAGTGATTGTATGAGTATATAATTTTATGATATGTTGTTATAGGGTACGACTATAGTATAAATCCTATATGGTGGGTGTCTATATTTTATGAAAATGTTTCACGTGAAACATTTAGACAATGTTATATTAGATGTAATAGTGCAACTATCATTATAATAAGCTAGAAAATAAGGATATGTAGGGAATTCTCTAAGATAGTTTTATGTTTATCAGAAAAGAATCCCATATTTTACTAAAATTACATGATGTCTTGTTATTTTTAGTAGAAACATATGCTATAATAAATAAGACATTAATTACAAAATAGAGGTGAATATAGTGGGCAAAGTTATAGCCATCACGAATCAAAAAGGTGGCGTTGGTAAAACAACTACATCTGTAAATTTAAGTGCATGCTTGGCAAAATCTGGTAAAAAAGTGCTTATGTTAGATCTTGATCCACAGGGGAATGCTAGTAGTGGATTGGGTATTGATAAAGATAGTTTAGAATCCTGCATTTATGATGTGTTGATTGATGGCGAAGATATTGCTAATATTATTCAACTAACAATGCTTAAAAATTTATTTGTAGCACCTGCAACTATTCAATTGGCAGGGGCTGAAGTGGAATTAGTTGGAATTGTTTCACGTGAAACAATTTTGAAAAAAGCACTTAAATCAATTAAGAAGGAGTATGACTTTATTATCATTGATTGTCCTCCATCTTTGGGGTTGCTTACATTGAATGCGTTAACAGCTGCAGATAGTGCATTAATTCCTATTCAATGTGAATTTTATGCATTAGAAGGTGTTAGCCAACTAGTAAAAACCATTACTATTGTACAACAAACATCTAATAAGGATCTTGAAATCGAAGGTGTTTTATTAACCATGTTTGATGGTCGCACTAATTTGTCTATCCAAGTAGCTGAAGAGGTTAAGAAGTTCTTTGGCACAAAGGTATATAAAACAATTATTCCAAGAAATGTACGTTTAAGCGAAGCTCCAAGTTATGGTGAGCCTGTTATTGTATATGACCCTAAATCTAAAGGTGCTGCTGTATATAATAGCTTGGCAAAAGAAGTGGCTAAGAATACTAAGGAACAAAGTAAAAAAACTAAAGATAAGAAGAAACAAGAGGAATAATATGGTTCGTAGTGCAAATAAAAAAGGCTCTGGTCTTGGTAAAGGCTTGGGGGCTTTAATGGGAAATGCCGAAAATGTAGAAGAAGTAGTAGGCACAAAACATAAGAAGGATAAAACGATATTATCTATAGATTTGATTGAGCCTAATCCAGATCAGCCTCGTAAAAATTTTGCTGAGGATAGTTTGGTAACATTAATGGAGTCCATTAAAAATTATGGTATCGTCCAACCCATCGTAGTTCGTAAACTAGGTGATGTATATCAAATTGTAGCCGGCGAACGTCGTTTTCGAGCAGCTACTCGTTTGGGTATGACGGAAGTACCTGTTATCATCAAAGATTATAGTACTGAAGAAGTGACTGAAATTGCGTTAGTAGAAAATTTACAACGTCAAGACTTGGACCCTATTGAAGAAGCCTTCGCCTATCAAAGGTTGATGGATACTTTCAAACAAACACAAGAGGTGATTGCTGTTCGTTTGGGTCGTAGTCGATCCCATGTGGCTAACATGGTTCGTCTGTTAAAACTACCGGAAGCCATTCGTAATGATTTATCTGTTGGGGAATTGAGCATAGGTCAAGCTAGACCTTTATTGTCTTTAAAATCTGAAGCACTTCAATTAGAAGCGGTAGAAAAAATTAAAGATGGTGATTTGAATGCTCGCCAAGTAGAAAACCTTGTAAAAACACTTTCTACATCTACACAAAAAAATAGCAGACAGAAAAAAGTAGAATCTGCTGAAATTAAAGCTCTTACAGAACAATTGAAGTTACAATTGGGCTCACCAGTAGCTATTAAATTACGAGCTGGTAAAAAGGTACAAGGGAAAATTGAAATTTCTTTTAGTTCTGAATTAGAATTGGAACGCTTGATTGCCTACATGAATGATACACATGAAGATACCGTGCCAGATCATGATGTGGCTATTGAGTTCCGCGTATAATATCATATTAGAATACAATGACGTATCCATACATAGTTAACTATAGATGGTTCATAGATAACTCATCTTATTTGGTTACACTATGTGTGGGTATATTTATTATAAAGGCATATGTGTTTCCTATATGTTAGCAGTAGTATAACAATGATTTTGTAGATATGAATTGAGACATTAAGAAACATATAGTAAAGGTTATATTATGACAATGAATACACCTAAGGCTAATCGAGTCCATATTGGATTTTTTGGCCGATGCAATTCAGGTAAATCTACACTGATTAATATGTTAGCTGATCAACCAGTATCCTTAGTGGCTGATGTGGCAGGGACTACAACTGATCCAGTTAGCAAGGCTATGGAAATATTGCCCTTAGGTCCGGTGATGATTACTGATACAGCAGGGATTGATGATACATCACAATTGGGTCAATTACGTATTGCAAAAACACATGAATTAATAAAAAAAATCAACTTAGCTGTTTATGTTCTACGTAGTGATGAAGCATTCACCGAAGACGATAAAAAATGGATTGAGGAATTGAAATTACAAGAGTTGCCAGTAGCCGTATTCATTAATGAAATTGGTGCTGGTGAAAGTCTGGAGTCAGAGTCTATACATAAGGGTAAAGAATCTACATTAAGTCGTTCTGCAGAGTTATATGTATCACAACATCCTGAATTAAATACATTAGCTACTGTAATTGGTTCTGGTAATTTTACAAGCTCTACTAATCGCCTTGAATTGTTAGATTTATTGGGTGGATTAACACCTCTTGATGCAGAGGAAGATCAATCCTTATTATCTGGATTGGTTAATCCAGGGGATACAATCGTCCTTGTGTGTCCTATTGATAGTGCTGCACCGAAAGGACGTCTTATTTTGCCACAGGTACAAGCAATCCGAGAGATTTTAGATTATAAGGGCTTGGCATTAGTGACACAGACCGAAGAGATTCCAGCTTTGTTGTTATCCTTAAAGAATCCACCAAAATTAGTTATCACCGATTCACAAGCTTTTGAGGAAGTAAATGCATTAGTTCCTGATACAATCCCACTAACATCATTTTCTATATTGATGGCCCGCTTTAAGGGAAAACTAAAAGATTTAGTATTAGGCGTAAATGCTATTAAGAATCTAAAACCTGGCTCAAAAGTACTTATCAGTGAGGGCTGTACTCATCGTCGCCAATGTGATGATATTGGTACCGTAAAGATTCCTATGTGGCTCAAGCAAAATGGATACACCGACTTAGATATGACTTGGACTAGTGGTGGTGCGTTCCCAGAGCATGTAGAAGACTATGATTTTATCATTCATTGTGGTGCTTGTATGCTCACACGTAGAGAGGTCCTTCGACGTATTGATGTCGCTGTAGTTCAAGGGGTTCCTATTGTAAATTATGGTATACTAATTGCCATGTTACATGGTATACTTGAACGAGCGGTTAGTCCTTTTAAGGACGAGTTACAATAGAAAGGACGACATAGCATGTTTGATTTAATTCAGCCATGGCTAGGTGCTCTTGGAATTGGTCTTACCATTCTTATGTTTTTATATTGTGTTATTCTTCACTTTAAAGTGAGCAGTTTGACGAAAAAATATAAGTTCTTTATGGATGGCGAAGATGGTACAAGTTTAGAACGTAAACTATCTGTTGAAGTTAAAGAAATTCGTGATGCAGCGGCAAATTTGGAAGCCTTGTTTAATGAACAACAAACTATTCGCACTGTACAAAATAATACAATACAAAAAATTGGTTTTGTAAAATATAATGCCTTTGAAAATATTGGTAATGATCTTTCCTTTGCCTTAACATTGTTAGATGGCAATAATAATGGTGTGTGCATTTCCAGTATTTATGGTCGTAGTGAATCTCGAATTTTTAGTAAACCGATAGTGCGTGGCAAGAGCGTAGCTAGTTTATCTCAAGAAGAATTAGAAAGTTTAAATGAAGCCTTAGGCGATAAAACGAATGAAGAAGCCTTGGTGAGTGCTTCTGTAGTAAAATAAGGAAGTGAAAGTTTTTGAAATTGCCCGCTTTTATTAGTCATGCAATTGAAAGCAACGGTGACTTTTGTAAAATTACGCTGACGAAACGCCAATTACAAATCCTAATTGGTGTAGTTAGTACCTTGTTGGTGCTTTCACTAGCATTAGGCATTTGGGGCGCATTACGTCAAGCTGAATTAATACAATTACGTCAGCAAACACAGTTGCAAACTGAGCAATTAAAATTATTACAACAAAAAACACAAATGTTGGATAAGAAGATTCAAACGATGGATGCGTTGGATCAAGAAATTCGACAAATGGTAAAAGGTGCTGAGTCTGGTCAACCATCTCAAGGAGGTGGGGAATCGGAAAAGCCTCAAGCCGCTCTATCTGACATAAGTGATGTGAATTTAACGCCATCACAAATGTCTGCTAAGTTGTCTAAAATCGATAAACAAGCGCAAAAACGTTTAGCTAGTTTCTATACATTGCGCAATATTTTAAAAGACGGCGCTAGCGCAGATATCGCGGCGGTTCAAAGTATCAATTTTGCTACTCGTTCTGGAATGATGGCAAATAGTACGACACCAAGTATTTGGCCATCGAAAGGCGTTATCACATCTAATTACGGATATCGTACAGACCCAGTATATGGTTCCTCTGCATTCCATGAAGGTATTGATATTGCTGATGATTATGCTACACAAATCGTAGCAACAGCAGCAGGTACCGTTACATTTGCAGGTCCTACTAGCGGTGGTTATGGTAATCTTGTTGAAATCGACCACGGTAATGGATTTGTTACAAAATATGGTCATAATTCGGTAGTACTTGTTACGGAAGGTATGCATGTTAACCAAGGTCAGGCAGTTGCATTGATGGGTAGCACTGGTAAAAGTACAGGCTCTCACGTTCACTATGAAGTAGATATTAATGGTACTGCTGTGGATCCAATGGTATTCTTGCCGATTAGTAATGATTAATTTGCCAACTAATAGCTAAGCAATAACTGTATAAATAATTAAAGGATAGTCCTTAAGGCTATCCTTTTTTTGAACTTTAAGTATTAGATATAACATAGAATGATAATAAAATAGTATACGTTTTCTACTATTATGATGTAAAATAGAAGTATATGAGAGGTATATGAACGGAGGTATCATTATGAAAGCCTATGTACAAGTTTATACAGGAGAAGGTAAGGGTAAAACAACGGCGGCCATCGGTTTAGCCATTCGCGCTATTGGGGCGGGCAAAAAGGTTTTATTCTTGCAATTTATGAAGTCTAAAGTATATAGTGAACACAATGTGTTACCTAATATAGAAAACTTGACGCTGGAAACGGTGGGGAAACCATTTTTCATTATTAAAAAAGGTATGAAAAGTCCAGATGAGTTAGCTCGTTGGGGTGATGAAGTAGTCGTATTTGAAGCGGGCAATCCCCCTAAGGATTATGTAGCGCTCATTGAAAAAGGTTATGACCATGCACTAGAGGCTATTCAATCTGGGGATTATGATTTAGTTATCCTTGATGAATATAATATGGCATTATTCTTTGAACTCATTAGTTGGGAGAAAACACAGGCCTTGTTAGATACGCGTAATCCTGAAACAGAATTAGTCTTTACAGGCCGTGGGGCCCCACAGGAGTTGTTGGATGCAGCAGATCTAGTAACGGAAATGAAGGAAGTCAAACATTATTATATGCAAGGTGTTATGGCTCGTAAGGGTATTGAAAGCTAAGGAGGTGCGGTAATGAGCGGTATTGCTATAGCTGCCCTCGTTATATTGATTCTACTAGTTGCGATTATACTCATTATATTATTGACTCCTATAACCTATGCTATTGAAGTGAATGGGCGGAGTCCTTATAAAGGTGAAGTTAAAGTTAACTGGTTATGGCGTGTCCTGTCTGTGCATTTAGCATATTTAGAAGGCAAGCCACTATTTAAACAAGTATATTTGTTAGGAAAACAACGAATTGGCCCTATTCGTGACTATGAGGATTGGCTCAATCATCGGGTAGAACAAGAGTTTAATGCATCTATGGCAGAGGAAGAAATGGATGCTGTAAAATCCGAGGCCAAAGCTACAGAACCTGGTGTTGGTGGTACAGACCATACGAATGAAACTGATGAAAGGTCTGACACTGGAACGGAGAAAACCGTTAAGGAACCCTTAGTAGAAAAGGTAACCTTTGATAAAGAGGGCAAGGTTCAGGACACGGTTTATAAAACCGATGAACATGGTGAAACTGTAATGCGTGAAGTCCCAGTGGACGAAGCGAAAACTGATGATACACAATCTGGTGAAAGTGCCAAGGGCGCAGATGATGTTAAGGCTAGTAGTACAGAGGCACCAAAATCTAGTATCGACAAGTTTTGGTGGGCTAAGCATGTGAAGAATGTGGCCTTGTGGGAACAATTGATGCTCATAGGTAAACGATCCTATTTACATTCCAAACCACGGGATATGTTTGTTGAAGGCCGATTTGGCTTAGGTGATCCGTTCCGCACAGGAATGTTGGCTAGCGCTATTTATGCGATTTGGCCTGAAAAAATAGATGATATTGAGCTGGAATATGCGAAATTCCATGCCGAAGGCAGTGGTCATATTAAGGGACGTATTATTCTTGGAGTTCTTGCTTGGTATGGCACTCGTTTCGCACTTTCACAACCGGTACGTGCATTATTAAGTGATGTCATTCATGTGTTGTGGACGAAACAAAAGGAAAGACGAGCGGCACGATTACAAGAGAAGAAGTTACAGGTGCAAGATTAATTAATTTACGATATAATAACAGTATCAATTCTAGAGAGGACACTAGAATTACATATACTATAGTTAGTGGAGGTACACTATGGATAGCAATAATGTAAAAGAAAACTTGGAAACTCTATTTGAGAAATTTAAAAATATGATTAAGGTTGAGTCCGTTGTAGGCGAAGCTGTAACAATCGGCGATGCTACATTGGTGCCATTCGTAGATGTAACCTTTGGTTTTGGTACAGGTACCCACCACAGTGATTCTAAACAACACGAATGTGGTGGCGGTGGCGGCGGTGCCAAAATGGAACCAACTGCTATTTTAGTTATTAAAGGTGAACGTATTGAATTGTTCAATATCAAAGGTAGTGCAAGCACTAATAGCTTTGATCGTCTAATTGGTTTGGTACCAGAGGTTATTTCTCAATTACGCTCTGACAAATACATTTATTTAAATGACGATAATAATCAATAATAGACACTGACGGTTGTTATACTGCGGTGTGATATAGTATAGTGCAGATTGATACAATGGCTCTTGATATAGGTATTGTAAGACTTTTGTAAGCACTTAGATAACAAGGGTTCATGGTTATTTCATGAACCCTTGTTATTCTATGTACAAGACAAGTGTATAACTAGTGGATTGATATATAGTCTTATGTGCGTTATAATATAAGAATAGTGTTAGAGTTGTTTAAACTCTTTTAAGGAGGATTTCGAGATGAATTTGAAGAAAAAAATTACCACACTTGCAGTGTTAGGCGTAATGGTTACAGCTGTAGCAAGTGCTGCTAATATTGGTGTAGTGAATATGAATCAAGTAGTAAGTAGCTACCCTGGTTATGGTGCTATCGATATGAAAATGCAAGCCGTAACTAACGAATACCGTCCAAAAATTGAAAAAGAAATGGAAGCGGTTAATAAAATCCAAGACAAAACTAAAGCTAAAGCTCAATATGATGCTAAAGTAGTACCTTTGATTAAAAAAGCAAACGAAGAAGCTGAAAAAATTGCTGGTCCTATGTTGGATTCCATTCACAGCAAAATCGAAGCTATTCGCGTAGCTAAAGGTCTTGATGTAGTAGTTGATGATCTTGGTGCTATCCAAGCTGCTGACACAAACAGCAAAGTTGAAAATGTAACTCCAGACGTAGTTGCATCTTTGAAATAATTGAAGGATTATAAGAGCCCCGTGGGAAACCACGGGGCTTTGTTGCGTCTATATGACTAGTAAGGGCGCTGGCTTATCAATTTTGCATTGCGTAGCGTGCAAAATTGATAAGCCAGCGCCTTTTACAGGTGAAACAAAAAAGGTGGGGCCTAGGCCTCACCCTTTGATGTTTCTGTATTATTCTGGTTTTGTTACTAGGTTTACAACGAATTCGCTGTCTTCTAATAATGTTGCTTGAATGTAGTTATCGCCGTTAAAGTTCAATACTTGGCCCGGCACTAATACATGTTCTTCTGTTTCGTTTAAGAAGACTTGTACTTTACCTTTTACTACGGTGAAGATTACGTTAGCTTCTGGGTGATTATGTTTTTCTACTTGATTACCAGCTACGCCGCTTTTTTTCACGATAACGAAGTTAGGCCCTTTGAATAATAAACCGAGTTCTTCTTTTACTGTGCCGTTCATAGTGCACCTCCATGTATGAATTATTTTATGAATGTTTGTAGTATAGAAATCAGTAGTTATATCATAAAATAATTAAAATCTATTATTTAGCTTGAATGCTGTATAAACGTGTGCCGTTTTCCTCTGTGGTAACGAATTCGAATTTGTAGGAAATTGCTTTCACAAAGAACTCGAACCATGTTTGGTACGCGAGACTCATGAATTGAGGATCCACACCTGCTGTGCGCCAGTAACCGGATTGTAAACGATGATCGCCAACCCATTGGTATTTGTCGTCGCCGTCAGCCACTACTTGGTCGCCACCGTCGCAAGGCATACCATTTACGTAAAAGTTTTGCAATGCATTGTAGATATCGCCAGCTGTTTCACCTTGTAGGGAATCCTTGCCCACCGTACCGCACGCTGTGCCTTGTGTTGCGAAGGCATCAAGGATTTGTGCGATTACTTGAACACCTTCATCACCAGTATTTGTATCTAATAAATCTTTGATGAAAGCTGCTTCGCGAACGGAAGCTGTTGTGATTTGGCCTTGTAACCAACCGTGGATATTGCCGTGGTCGATAATATCCTCCAGTGGTGTAGCGGGATCGATAGGGGAGCCGTATGTATCTACAGACATTTCGTGTAGTTCATCTGCCAAGTCATCGATAACAGAGCGAGTTTTTTCTAGTACTAGATTTTCGCGTTCTGCTAACAATTGGATTTTTTTGTATAACCAGTAATGAATGTGACCAAGAAATGCTGACATGTTATGCTCCTTTACGTGCTGTTTCTAATTTTTCAACTAAATCGTATACGTTGACACCGTGAATCTCAGCTGCTTGCCACAATGGTTCTGCAGTGGAGGATGGGCAACCTAGGCAACCCATGCCGATGCTTTGTAATACAGGTACTACATTTGGATATGTATCTACAATATCACGGATGATAGTGTTTTCAGTAATAGGTTGACCTGCAGATAAACGATCAGGCTCAACCAATGGATCATTACCTTGACCTGGTAATTTTACAACCGGCTCAGCTGCTGCTGGTTTAGAGGATACAGCGCCCATTGGGGATACTGCATTGTCTGCTAAATCGCCAAGTACTGCCGCTTTGAAAGTATCTAAACCGATGCGGTCGATGAATTCGCCCATGCGTTCGATTTGTGCATTAGCTTTGTAGTATTCAACGATGCGATCTACTAAATCAAGAACTTCTTTTTCAGTTTCTACGTGAGCGATAAGGTCGCCGATACGAGGGTGAGCGCCACCGCTGCCACCTGCGTATACATCCCAACCATCAACGCCACCGATAACCCCAACGTCTTTCATAGCAGATTCAGCACAAGAGTTAAGGCAACCAGACACGCCCATTTTCATTTTGGAGGGCATTTCTTTGGAAATATATTTACGTTCCAATTGCATACCTAAATGCACGCTGTCTTGTTTTGCACGTTTACAGAATGTTGTACCTGGGCAGATTTTTACGCTACGCACGCGATTAGATGTGGAGTACGCTGGTTCCATACCAAGCATTGCCCATGCTGCATCTACGTCTTCTGCTTTAAGATTTGTAATCATGATGCGTTGGCTACCAGTTAATTTTAAAACTGCCCCAAATTTGTTCGCTACATCGATATATTTTTGTAATTGATCAGGTTGAATGAAACCTGCTGGAATACGAGGGGTAATTGCATAACGGTGTTGGCCATTTTTAATACGTTGTAAATTAGCTGCGATTTGTGCCATGATGTTCCTTTCTTGAGTCTTCACTTTGGAGCAGTGCTCTGTATAAGCAGCCCCGAACTACTTAGTTTCCTTATTGTGTGAAACGTATCCTATATGTTTGAATGTATTTTGAATTAATAGGTGATCGTTATTTCATCACCTTATGTGCCTAGTATACAACTTTCACATGAATTAAGTTGTATCCATAGCTACACTTTCAAAAAGAATTTCAAATTTTTTCTATATATGTATTATACTATAGAAATGACACAGTGAATGTGACGGTTTATGCATAGTTGATAGTATGTTTTACTATTGATTGTGAAAGTAATTGGTCAACTAGTCTAAATGTAAGAGTGGGCCCTGCCCGAATTAATATAGAGGAAGATTATGAAAGTTTTATATGATACAGTTTTGAAAGGCACCTTTGTTCGTCGGCCTAATCGATTTGTGGTGCACATTGAATTAGATGGCCAAGAGGTGGCGGCCCATTTACCTAATCCAGGACGCATGTGGGAATTATTGTTCCCTGGCGTCATCATGTATGCAGTGCCTCATGCGAAACCTGATGCAAAGACAGCGTACCGCATCGTTGGCATCGAGCGTGACGGACAAGTCATTATGTTGGACACAAATTATAGCAATGATGTGGCACAATACCTCATTGAAAATAAATTGATTCCTGGTTGGGAAAACTGGCGCGTTGTTCGTCGTGAGTATACGGTGGGCAAGAGTCGATTTGATTTGTTATTAACGAATGACGATGGTGATGATTTCCTATTGGAGGTTAAATCTTGTACATTGTTTAGCAACACTGGCGCCATGTTCCCAGATGCTATTACGGAGCGAGGGCGAAAACATTTAGAGCATTTACGTCATCTCCAAGATGCAGGCTATCACACGGGCGTATTGTTCTTGGTGCAATGGGACAGAGCCAAATGGTTTTTACCAGATTACCATACAGATCTTGAGTTTGCTCGTACCTTTAAAGAGGTGGCCCTATATTTAGATTGGAAAGCAGTGTCCCTTCGTTGGGATGAAAGTTTCTCCATGCCAGAGGTAGTCGGTGAATGTGCCTACGAGCCAGCTGTACTTGACCGCGAGGCTCATGATGCAGGTGATTATATTATGGTGCTCCATCTTGATGCGGACACCGATATGGAGATTGGTTCTAAAGGGATGATGCATTTCCAGAAGGGCTATTACATGTACATCGGTTCTGCGAAAGACAATTTAACGAAACGCATGGAACGCCATAAACGTAAGCGCAAGAAAATGCATTGGCATTTGGATTATTTCCGTGGCGCTTGCGAAGTTGTGGCGGCGATGCCGGTGCGGACCAGTGAGGACTATGAGTGCGAGTTGGCGAGAGCGGTGAGTACAATAGCCGATTGGGAGGTAAGACATTTTGGATGTTCGGATTGCAACTGCGGAAGCCACTTGTACGGACTACATAGCAACCCAGTGCATGATCCACGTTTTATGATGATAATAGAAAACTTCCGTATGAATGCGCTAGATAAACTAATTAATCAGTAGACATGGGGGGGGAGGGATATATATTGCCTTCGTCTCACTGAAGGGGACCTTCAAAGTTCGACTCAGACAACATATATCCCTCTTCACGCAGTTTAGCCCCCAGAGTATATTAGTTTATTTAGCGCATCATCGTTGTACGGGAGTTTTCTATCACATCAAACGTAGAGGCTGACTGGGTTGCGGTGGGACCGTACAGGTATGCATACCGAGTTGCATAGAGGTTCCAAGAATGATTACGGTCCTACACGGTTTGTGCTCTGGTATAGAGGTGGGATGTGATTTACGGTGCTCCGCTCTTTAGTGCGTTGCACTAAATTTGCTACGTAGGTGTTAGAGAGGGGTGTGTAATTTAGTCGTGACAGCTCGTTGGCGTTGCCAACATTGCTACGATGTAGCTGTGAAGGTAGGGCGTAATGTACGGCTTGTCGCTCGTTGACGACTACGTCAACATTGCTCTGAGGTATATTAATATAACTATTATTTGAAGGACAGCAACGATTATTTTTGCTTACTAGTGATTAGGATAAATGTAGTGTTTTCGGCACTTTCACCATGGTTGCGTTAAATTTGCCTGAAATAATGCGATTTTTTAGAATGGTGGGTATTGGATGTCTAAAAAATGGATTGATGGGCGTTAGAGGGCGAAATTTTAAATTTTGTTGGTAAAGTGGCATGAAAACTGCTATAATAGAGACTGAATTAGTATGAAATGTTTTAAGAATGAGGTGAGAACGTGGAAGAAACGACCTGGAGTCATGGGAATATTACGCCTGTCCAGATTGAAAAAGAAATGAAGAACGCCTATATCGATTATGCGATGAGCGTAATTGTTATGCGTGCGTTACCAGATGTTCGTGATGGGTTGAAGCCGGTGCATCGTCGTATTTTGTACGCTATGCATGAAATGGGTATGACCCCAAATAAACCATACAAGAAATCCGCCCGTATTGTCGGTGACGTTCTCGGTAAATATCATCCACATGGTGATAGTTCCGTATATGATGCGACTGTGCGTTTGGCGCAGGATTTTAATACTCGTTACTTGATGGTCGATGGTCATGGTAACTTTGGTTCCATCGATGGTGACTCAGCGGCTGCGATGCGTTATACAGAAGTACGTATGGCTCGCATCACCCAAGAGATGTTGGTGGATATCGACAAGGAAACTGTTGATTTCATGCCGAACTATGATGAATCCCTTCAAGAACCAACTGTATTGCCAGCAAAAATCCCTAATCTGTTGATTAATGGTTCCAGCGGTATTGCCGTTGGTATGGCGACGAACATTCCACCTCATAACTTGAACGAGGTTGCTGATGGCTTGATTATGCTCATCGATAATCCTGCTATTGAGGTTGAGGATTTGATGAAAGCTATCAAAGGTCCAGATTTCCCTACAGGGGCATTGATCTTGGGTCGCGAAGGCATCAAAAAGGCTTATACAACTGGCCGTGGCAGTGTAAAAATGCGCGCTTGTGCAACCATTGAGGAAATGGCGAAGGGCAAACACAAAATCATTGTTACAGAAATTCCTTACCAAGTTAACAAGGCTCGCGTTATTGAAACTATCGCTGACCTTAGCCGTGACAAGGTAATTGACGGTATTACTGCTCTTCGTGATGAAAGTGACCGCCAAGGTATGCGCATTGTTATCGAACTTCGTGCGGATGTGCAACCAGATATCGTATTAAACAAATTATATAAACATACACAATTGCAAGATTCCTTCGGGGTTATCATGCTTGCATTGGTGGATGGTCATCCGAAAGTATTAACATTGAAACAAGTATTGTCTCATTACTTGGATCATCGTTTGGGCGTTATCGTACGCCGTACGCAATTCGAATTGAACAAAGCTGAAGCGCGTGCTCATATTTTGGAAGGTTTGTTAATTGCCTTAGACCACATTGACGAAGTTATCGCTACGATTCGTAGTTCTCAAACTGACGAAATCGCGAAAAACGCGTTGATGAACAAATTCAAACTTTCAGAAAAACAAGCTGTAGCCATCCTTGACATGCGTTTACGCCGTTTGACAGGTTTGGAACGCGACAAAATTGAAGATGAATACAAGGGATTACAAGCATTGATTGCAGATTTGAAAGCTATTCTAGCTAGCGAAGAGCGTCAACGTCAAATTATCAAGGACGAATTAGAAGAGATGAAGAAAAAATACGGCGACCCTCGTCGTAGCGAAATCACTATTGATACATCCGACCTTGATGTAGAAGACCTCATCGCTGACGAAGAAATGGTAATTACCTTGACTAAACAAGGGTATATTAAACGCATGAACGTCAATGTATACCGCAACCAACATAAAGGTGGCGTAGGCGTTGTGGGCATCAAGACGAAAGAGGACGATTACGTTCACCAAATCATGCATGTTCGCACACATAATACATTGTTGTTCTTCACTTCCACAGGTCGTACGTATCGTTTGAAAGCCTATGAAGTACCAGAGGCATCTAGCCGTAATTCTCGCGGTACTGCCATGGTTAATGTATTACCACTCGCTGTTGGTGAAAGTGTAACTACTATGATTGATCTTGAAAAGATTCATGCTGATGTGAACTTGTTCATGGTCACTCGCAATGGCGTTGTAAAACGTACAGCTATTGAAGAGTATCGTAATATTCGTCGCAGTGGATTAAATGCTATTAATCTTGATGAAGGGGACAGTTTGATTTCCATTAACGTTACCACTGGTCAAGATGATGTATTAATTGGTACTAAAAAAGGTATTGCTATTCGCTTTGACGAAAATGATGCGCGTTTATTAAAACGTGCTGCTCATGGCGTGCGTGGCATTAAATTAAATGCTGGTGATGAGGTTGTGGGCGCAGGCATTATTGGTAGCGAAGATACAGACGTACAAGTATTTACTATTAGTGAAGAAGGCTTCGGTAAACGTAATGAATCCGCTGCGTATAGCAGACAAAATCGTGGTGGCAAAGGTTCTAAGAACTTTAAAATCACTGATAAAACTGGAGACGTTGTAGCTGTAGAGATCGTTAAAAATAGTGATGAAATTATGTTGATTTCTGAACAAGGTAAAATTATCCGCTTTAATATGAATGATATTGCTGTTAAAAAAGGCAAAGCCATCTCTGGCGTGAAAACACAAAATTTGGATAGTGGTGATAAAGTTGCCTCCATTGCAGTGATTCCAGCAGAAGAAATGGAAAGTGAACAAGAGACATTAGATTTCTAGACTAGATATAGAATCGAATTGGCATTGTAATCACTGTACTATCATGATTTGAATTAGAATGCTATATAGTAAATAAAGGAGAGTGTCCAATGTGGCACTCTCTTTTTTATACTACTATAACAAGGTAAAACTCTGTAAGAAGTAGCTGTATCTCAGTATGATGTGATAAGTCTATATATAATACAGTAAGAAAGTGCTGTAAGTGTATATATAATAGAGACATTTGTAGTGTGAGAATATAACGCATATGTTTTATTAAACTTTTATGATTAAATATCCTGTAGATGAATAGAGAATAAACGTCGATTATCTACAGGATATTGATTTATAAAGATTCTATAGTAAAATTTGTAAAAAATAGGTCTTGCAAAGGTAAAGACAATGTACTATAATACACATACGGCCTTGAAAGAGACTGTATATTTTTTGTTAAAGCACAACTCGTTGTGACATAACAAAAATCACTTAATGAAAATTGAGTGAAAAAAGATTATAAAAAGTGTTGACATGAACATGTCGATGTGATATTA
Source organism: Veillonella absiana (assembly GCF_032970865.1). Lineage (NCBI taxonomy): Bacteria > Bacillati > Bacillota > Negativicutes > Veillonellales > Veillonellaceae > Veillonella > Veillonella absiana. The sequence continues at coordinate 269,034 of NZ_JAWJZB010000002.1, forward strand.
TAATCTAGTCGCCAGTTGGCAGCGCTAAGCTGAAAACACGGCGCAGATCTTTGAAAACTGAACAATGATAGGTAATCATTTCGAAAGAAATGAACATATGCCAGAGTGCGGGTTTCATTAAATGAAACCAACCAAAAAATTCAAGTTGCTATCAGCAACGACAACAAAAAATGAGCTACTCGAATAGCTTCAAGATATCTTGGAGAGTTTGATCCTGGCTCAGGACGAACGCTGGCGGCGTGCTTAACACATGCAAGTCGAACGAAGAGCGATGGGAGCTTGCTCCTATCAATCTTAGTGGCGAACGGGTGAGTAACGCGTAATCAACCTGCCCTTCAATGGGGGACAACAGTTGGAAACGACTGCTAATACCGCATACGATCGTAATTCGGCATCGAGATACGATGAAAGGTGGCCTCTATTTATAAGCTATCGTTGAAGGAGGGGATTGCGTCTGATTAGCTAGTTGGAGGGGTAACGGCCCACCAAGGCAATGATCAGTAGCCGGTCTGAGAGGATGAACGG